>NZ_JADPKQ010000224.1:0-140014 GCF_023074015.1 Bradyrhizobium sp. 142 | reverse complement strand
CTCGCGCCGACAGGCGCTTCCAGTCGGACGGGCGCCGCGTCCGGGCGAGGTCCGCGGCCGTACCGGCGACCGGCGGTCGCTTGCCCCAGGATCGAAACACATGAGCGCTGCTGACCCCAAGCACGTAGCCTTTGCCTGCCCGCCGTAGTTGCTGTTCGATGTCGCCAACACCGTAGACCGTATCACCGGCAACCCACTTGAATGGTACAGACGCGGCTATCGCACGTGCGATCATTCTCGTCGCAAGCTTTGGTTTGGTCGCAAAGCCGACATCGGCAGGCACATAGGCGGCTTCCAGACGATCTGGATCGTCGGTCCATTCCTTCGGAAGATACAACGCGCGATCGATGAACGCATGACCATGACGCGAAACGTAGGTAGCGAAGACGCCGATCTGGCAGTTCGTAATCTTCCCTGCCGAACCAGTGTATTGCCGCGCCACTCCGCACGAGGCCTTACCCTGCTTGAGAAAGCCGGTCTCGTCGATCACCAGCACCGCATCGTCATCCGCCAAATGCTCGATGACATAGTCGCGCACGATATCGCGCAGGGCATCAGCGTCCCAATCCCCGCGACCCAGGATCGCCTGCTGCCGCCATGGGCCGGGATCGCCAGCCGCCTCCGCGCGCATCCAACCGGTCTTGCGCTGCTCATCTCCGAGCAGACCTTCCAGGAACAGGCCTGCATTCGTCGCAACACGCTCTTGCGTGAACAACGGACGTATCCGCTGCTTGATCTCTCGAAGCGACGCCGCCCACAACGCAAGCGTCTCCTCAACCGACGCGGCCCGCGCCCACGACATTCGAATCATGGTTGCCCATGGATTCAGAAGTCTGCAAACAAAGCAACTGTAATGTTAGGGACGTGGACGCCGCTATAAAATATTGTTTCGTGCAACGGCGATCGTTAGTTACGTCTCTATTATTTACCTGATCTTGCCTTCCACGTGGTCGCGGATCGAGCGTGAATCAGGTTCTTTCAAATCTGACAAACCAGCGGCTCATCAAAGGTGCGCTCGAATTGTCCGGTTTTGCATAGTCGCCGGATCGGAACGTGCATAGCCTCTCGGAGCGATTTCGAAAAGGGGCAAACCGCGCGTCACGGTCCTGCCCCGCAAAATACGCTCGGCGGGATCACATGCGACAGCACAAGGCCATCAGGCCTTTTGACATTGCGGCGGCCGCTTGGTTGGCCGCGGCACAAGCGCGGCAAGCGGCATGTTGAGACGGCTCGCCATGGCCGCTTGCGTCGGCCTGCTGGCATTGCATCCTGCTGTGGCGCTCGATGCGGTATCTCTACAACTCAAATGGAAGCACCAATTCCAGTTCGCTGGCTATTACGCGGCACTCGAGCAAGGTTTCTATCGCGATGGGGGCCTCGACGTCACCATCCGCGAGGGCGGTCCCGGCATCGACGTTGCCGAGACGGTCGCCAGCGGCCAAGCGGATTTCGGCGTCTGCAACGCCAGCGTTCTGCGCGAATGGTCCATGGGTCGCCGGCTGGTCGTGTTGGCCGCCATCTTTCAACACTCTCCGATCGTCATCCTGGTTCCGCGCCGGGCGGATATCAGCAGCGTGTCGGATTTGCGTGGCCATACCCTCATGGACTCTCCAGGTAACGATGAGATCGCCGTGATGCTTGGGCGCGAAGGGGTCAACTATGACGCCCTGCCGCGTGTCGCCCACGATGGCAACCCGCGCGATCTCTTGGCCGGCAGGGCCGATGCAATGGTCGCCTACAGCACCAACGAGCCGTTCGTCTTTGATCAGCTTGGCGCGGCGTACCGCATTTTCTCGCCTCAAGCGTACGAGATCGATTTTTACGGCGACAGTCTGTGCACCTCCGAAACCGAGGCAGAAGCCCATCCGGACCGAGTCGCCGCGTTCAGATCGGCCAGCCTGAAAGGCTGGGCCTATGCGCTCGCCCACAAGGCGGCAACGATCGATCTTATCCTGAAGAGCTATTCCGGAAAGAAGAGCCGCGACGCCTTGCTGTTCGAGGCGGAACATATGGAGATATTGGTCGGGCGGGACCCCGCCCGGATTGGTGAGCAGGATCCCGAGCGCTGGCAACGCATCGCCGCGACCTACCACAAGCTTTGGCTGCTGACTGACGATAAGTTGCCCGAAGGACTGATCTGGGATGGTGGACATGACAGCAGCGAGCGGCGCCGGTTGATCCCCTTGCTGCTGGTGCCTGTCGGCTTGGCTATTGCGGGCCTGGTTGCATACCGGAGGCGCAGCTTGCTGGCCCAATTGAGCGCGCTTCCGTTCGCCGCCAAGGCACAGCCAAGGCTTAGCCTGATCATGTC
The DNA here is from genome assembly GCF_023074015.1 of Bradyrhizobium sp. 142. NCBI lineage: Bacteria > Pseudomonadati > Pseudomonadota > Alphaproteobacteria > Hyphomicrobiales > Nitrobacteraceae > Bradyrhizobium > Bradyrhizobium sp. 142. The sequence continues at coordinate 137,703 of NZ_JADPKQ010000224.1, read as the reverse complement.
GCTGCTGTTCATCGGCCTTAGCATTCCCGTTCTCATTTTTATCCTGATCTACAATTACAATAAGAATTCGGCCGGCATGGTATCGATCCTGAATGAAGCGATCGCAAAGACCAGCCAGGCCGGTGTGGAGTGCACGGAGAACTTAATCGACAGTACCGAGAGCTCGCTGCGCTTTCTCGCGGACGTGGCGGCCGCCAATCCCGGCTATTTCCGCACGGAGCCAAGCCGCGAGCTGTTGTATCGTGCGTTAGTCTCGGCCACCTATATCGACGCCGTCTATGTCAGCTTCGAGGATGGCTATCACCGCGTGGTCACCCGCATCGACGAGGACCGCAGGCGCTCTGACCCGGCTATTCCAACGGCCGCTAACTGGCACTCCAGCTACATCGATGCGATCACCTTCGCTCTGCGGCGGACCCGCCATCGCAAATTCTTCGACATTTGGCCCCATGAAGTCGGCAATTACGATGTTGCCACCGAGACCGATATTCGTACTTTGCCGGGTTACCAGGCCGCAAAGACAACCTCAACGCTCGCCGTGACCGAGCCCTCAATCAATCCCGATACCGGCTTTCCCATTCTTTCTTTGCGCGTTCCAATATTCCATGGTGTTGACTTCTTGGGCTGCGCGTCGGCCAACATTACGGTAGACGTCATGTCCCGGTTTCTCGACAAGCACCGGGCCAGCGCACACAGCACCACACTCATCGCGGACCGCAAGAGCCAGAAGATCATCGCGTTTCCGGATCAGCAGAAAGGCGTGCGTGTAGAGAATAGAGTACTTGAGATCGCAACCCTGGCTGACATTGACGATCCAAATGTGCGCGAAGCTCATCGCCGGCATGCCCTCGCTGGAACTGACAGCTTCACTTTTCGATCGCCGGCAAACGGAGAGGAATTGATCGCGGCCTTTGCCAATTTCCCTGGCGGCTTCGGTCAGACCTGGCAGGTGATCACGTTGACGCCGATCAACGATTTCATAGGTACGCTGAAAGCAACCAATCGGCTAATGATGCTGGTCATCATCGTCCTCACCATGATCGAGCTATTCTTTATCTATTTCGCCGCGAGCCGACTTTCGCGACCGGTCGAAAATGTGTCGCGTCAATTGCAGGCCATCGAAAGTCTGAATTTTGAACCGCACGCGACGCCGCCATCGCATATCAAAGAGATCGCAAGATTAGAATCTGCGGCCTCCCTGCTGCGGACTTCGCTGAAGTCGTTTTCCTCCTTTGTTCCACTCGACATCGTCCGCCAGCTCATCAAGTCGGGCATTCCGCTAGCCTTGGGCGTCGAACAGCGATTCCTCACCGTACTCTTTTCAGATCTGGAGAATTTCTCCAGTTACTCCGAGACTCTCGCGCCAGATGATCTGCTGCTCCAGATATCGACCTATCTCGGGACGTGTCGGGCGCGATATTCGAAGAAGGCGGCACCGTGGACAAGTTCATCGGTGATGGGGTCATGGCGTTCTGGAATGCTCCGGTTCAACGCCATGATCACGTTCTGCGTGCCTGCGCCGGCGCGTTGCGGGCGGCACGGCGCATGGAGCGCGTCAATGATGTTTGGGAAGCAGAAGGGCGGCCGCGCATCCGAATCCGGATCGGGCTTAACTGCGCCACGGTTCTGGTGGGAAATGTCGGCTCTTCGACTCGGCTGAGCTATACCGCCTTGGGAGACGGCGTGAATGTCGCCGCCCGCCTTGAAGGGATCAACAAGCAGTTTGGCACCACGATCTGTATCAGCGACAGCATCTACGACCAGGCGCAGTCCGATATACTCGCACGTCCGCTGAAGCGGGTTCAGGTGAAGGGGCGCAAGACCGACTTCTTGATCTATGAATTGCTCGCTTTCCGCGCCAGTGACGATCCCGAGTTAAGGGTCCGTGATCGAGATGAGCAGCTGAGTGAGATGACCTGGCTCGCCTCGCAACAGTTCGAGGCTGATGATTTTTCTGCGGCAGAGCGCGCCTATCGTGCCGTCCTTGTCAACTTCCCGGCAGATCCCGTGGCCAAGTTCATGCTGAAGGAATGCGAGGAACGCCGAGCCGCCGATCTTCCTGACACCGCGGCGTATCCCGCTCTCTTTGGAAGTATCAAACAATGATTGCGGACTGATGCTTTTTGCATAGTCGCATGTCTTTTCTTCGATCAACCTGCGGGAATGCAGACGGCCCCTGAGCATTGCGGCGGCGGTAATCGGCCGACGCTTGCGGAGTGACCAGCATGATGGCGTCGAAATTACCGCTCTGGCTTCGCTTTGCCCTGATCGTCGGTCTCGTCATTCTTGCGACGGGCGCAGGTCTGTTTGCCTATCGATACTATGCTCGGCCGGTAACGCTGACCCTGGCGGTCGGCTCCATTGACGGTGAGGCTGCCAAGGCCATGTCAGCCATTGCCAGCCGGCTCGTTTCGACCAACGCCCCGGTGCGGCTTAAGGTTATCGACAGCGGAACAGCGCTTGAGGCTGCCAATGCGTTTTCGACAGGTAAAGTCGATCTCGCTGTGGTTCGCAGCGACGTCGGTGATTTGTCACAAGCGCAAGCCGTCATCGTTGTCACCCACGCGGTCATTTTGATCGTCGCGCCGCCGGGTTCGTCCCTCGACAGCATGGACAAGCTGAAGGGTCATACAGTGGGCGTGGTCGGCGGTGCCGCGAACTCGAAGATTGTCGATGTGCTGACGAAGGAATACGACCTGACCCGCGCCAAGGTTGTGTTCAAAAACATAGCGCCCGCGGACGTTCGACAAGCGATTCAATCAAAAGCGGTCAGCGCTCTTCTTGTTGCGATCCCCCTGACCGAGAAATATCTCACGCTTCTACGCGGGTTCTTTCAGTTGGGGGCCAAAACGGTGCCGGTGTTGATCCCGATCGAGTCTGCGGGCGCAATTGCGGAGACAGAGCGCGCCTATGAAAGCTTCGACGTCCCGAAGGGCACGTTGCGGGGATCGCCGCCGTCGCCAGACGATGACCTGACGACCTTGAGGGCGACGCTCTATCTGGTTGCGAACAAGAAGCTCGGCACTGATTTGATGACGAGCTTCACGCAGACGATTTTGAGCGTGCGCAGGGACCTGCTTGGCGAGCAGCCGATCTTCGCGCAAATCACCGCTCCCAGCACCGACCAGGATGCCTTCCTTCCGCTGCATCCCGGGGCCGCAGCCCTCTACAACGGCACCCAACAGAGCTTCATGGATGAATACGGCAACTGGATCTATCTGACGCCGATGGTGCTGGGAGGTGCAGCCACCATTCTTGCCGCGGCCTGGAAGTTTCTGGGGATCGGCGGGCCTGCCATTCCAGAAGGGCCCCTGGACTCTCTTTACGCATTGGCGCGCCGGATCCGGAAGGTCGACGCAGAGGCGGAGCTCTCGGAGATCGAAGAGGAAATCGACAGCATTCTTAGGGCAGAACGCGCCAAATCTGCCGCCGGAGACGAGAGCGCGGTGGATGCCGCTACGTTGAACGTGGCTGCCCACCGACTCGAGGGCCTGATTCACGATCGACGATCCGTGCTTGCAAAGAGAACGTTGGTTGCCTCCGCGGCCTAGACGACGTGGCAACTGCGGCCGCACATATTCGAAGGATGCCGATATGCAACGTGAATGCTTTCCTGTGGCTCGCAACGGAGACGCACCGTGAGCGCGATCGCGTTGTCGTGCATCGCGCTGGTGTGCATCTCAGGCGGAGCAATGTCGGGCATGTTGCTTCGAAGCCGGTTGAAAGGGCATCATCTGAGCGCGGACGCAAAGGACGTCGTCCGGCTGGGCACCGGCCTCATTGGGACGATAGCCGCGCTTGTCCTCGGCCTACTGATAGGTTCGGCGAAGAGCTCGTATGACACGCAAGGCACTCAAGTCAAACAGCTGACAGCCAATATCATCCTGCTCGACCGTTTCCTGGAGGAGTATGGGCCGGAAACAGTCGCGCTCCGCAATCTGATGCGGCGCGGCGTCACTATTTTGGCCGATCGAATGTGGCGTGAGAACACCTCCGAATCCACCAAGGCGGTCCCTTTCGCGGCCAGCACCGAAACTGAAACATTCTATTTGAAGCTTCAGGAACTCTCGCCAAAGAACGATTTTCAACGCTCCCTGCAAGCCCGGGCCATACAGGTTGGCACCGATATTGCGCAAACGCGTTTGTTGTTGTTCGCGCAGATGGACAATTCAATTCCGATGCCGTTTCTGGTGGTGCTGATTTTCTGGCTCACCATCATCTTTGCAAGCTTCAGCCTGTTTGCCCAGCCGAATGCAATCGTTGTCTGTTCTTTGTTTATCTTTGCGCTGTCGGCTGCTGGAGCGATTTACCTGGTGCTGGAGCTGGGTCAGCCATTTGCTGGGCTGATGCAGCTATCCAGCGCACCGCTGCGCAACGCCCTCATGCCTCTAAGTCCTTGAACCGATGCAAACGCCCGCGGGCTTTCCAAGCAGAGCTTGCTGATTTCGGCCTGCCGATTTTGTTGCGAGATGTTCGTTTTTGCATAGTCAGCTGCAGCCATCTCGAGAAACATATCACGGCGTCAACGGAAGGGTGCAACGATGCGCGGCTCTGCAGCGATAAACCAATCGGATGTCGGATTCGACGGCATGCTGCCGATTCCCGGCGGAACGTTCCGCATGGGATCGGACAGGCATTATCCCGAGGAAGCGCCGGTTCATCGCGTGACCGTCGATGCATTCCACATCGACCGAACGCCGGTCACAAACCGGCAATTCAAGGAGTTCGTGAGGGCGACCGGCCACGTTAGCTTCGCCGAACTTTCGCCTGATCCGCAGGATTATCCCGGTGCACTGCCCCATATGCTCTATGCCGGTTCGCTGGTGTTCTCGCCGCCCGTGCGGGCCGCCGATCTCCGCGATTGGAGCCGATGGTGGCAATTCATTAAGGGCGCCGACTGGCGCCATCCGTACGGGCCGAAGAGCAACATAAACGTGCTAGACAGTCATCCGGTCGTGCATGTCGCCTATTCCGACGCGCTCGCCTATGCGCACTGGGCAGGCAAGGATCTTCCAACCGAAGCGGAATGGGAGTTTGCGGCACGCGGCGGATTGGCTGACGCCGAATACGCCTGGGGCGCGGAGTTCGCGCCCGGCGGCAAGCACATGGCCAACACTTGGCAAGGCGAATTCCCGAACCAAAACCTCTGCACCGACGGCTTCGAACGCACTTCGCCTGTCACTGCATTCCCCGCCAACGGCTACGGGCTGCACGACATGATCGGCAATGTCTGGGAATGGACGGCCGATTGGTATACGCCGAAGCATGAGGCCGATGCGCCAAAGGCGTGCTGCATTCCGGAAAATCCGCGCGGCGGGCCCGAGGCCGCAAGCTACGACTCTTGCCATCCGAACATCAGGATTCCACGCAAGGTGCTTAAAGGCGGCTCGCATCTTTGCGCTCCCAATTACTGCCGCCGCTATCGTCCGGCCGCGCGTCATGCCGAGCCGATCGACACCTCGGCAAGCCATGTCGGCTTCAGGTGCATCACCAGGATGAGGATCACGCCATGAGTAACGACAAGATGTCGAAAACGCCTGAGAAGAGCCCGGGACCAAACGGCGCAGGATGGAAGCGCCGCGATCTCTTGTTGAGTGGCAGTTCTCTCGTCGCGGCATCGGCGCTCTCGGCCGTCGGACTGACAAGCGTCGCGCAAGCGCAGCAACCGGCAACGGCACCCGCGCCGGCCGGACAACGGCCTAACATCGTCGTCATCATGGGAGACGACATCGGCATATGGAATCTCGGCGCTTACCATCGCGGCATGATGGCCGGGCGGACGCCAAACCTCGACAAGCTGGCCGCCGAAGGCATGCTGTTCACCGATTATTACGCGGAGGCGAGTTGCACGGCGGGCCGCGCCAACTTCATCACCGGTGAATTGCCAATCCGCACCGGCATGACCACGGTCGGCCAGGCCGGCTCACCCATCGGCCTGCCGGCGCAGGCCGTCACGATCGCGCAGGCGCTGAAAGGAATGGGCTACGCCACCGGCCAGTTCGGCAAGAACCACCTCGGCGATCTGAATGAATTCCTGCCGACAGCGCACGGCTTCGACGAGTTCTTCGGCTATCTCTATCACCTCGATGCGATGGAAGACCCGGCGCATCCTGCCTATCCGCAGGAACTGCTGAACAAGGTGGGTCCACGCAACATGGTTCATTCCTATGCGACCAATGTCGACGATCCCACGGTGGATCCGCGCTGGGGCAGGGTCGGCAAGCAGAAGATCGAAGACGCCGGCACGCTCTATCCGAAGCGGATGGAGACCGTGGACGACGAGATTCGTGACCTGTCCTTCAAGTTTCTCGACAAGGCCAAGGCCGACAACAAGCCGTTCTTCCTGTGGCTCAATCCGACCCGCATGCACGTCGTGACGCATCTGTCGCCGAAATACGAGGCGCTGCGCAACTCCAAGAACGGCTGGACGATTCATGAAGCCGGCATGGCGCAGCTCGACGACGATGTCGGCCTCGTCATGAACAAACTCAAGGACATGGGCGTCGACGACAACACGATCGTGCTGTTCACCACGGACAACGGCACGGAGGTCTTCACCTGGCCGGACGGCGGACAGACACCGTTCGCGCAGAGCAAGGGGACGATCTTCGAAGGCGGCTTCCGCGCACCGGCGATGATCCGCTGGCCCGGCAAGGTGCCGGCTGGCAAGGTCGAGAACGGCATCATCTCCGGGCTCGACTGGTTTCCGACCCTCCTTGCAGCCGCCGGCAATCCGAACATTGCCGAGGAATTGAAGAAGGGCAAACAGATCGGTGATACCACCTTCAAGTGTCATCTGGACGGCTATAACCAGCTGGACATGATCACCGGCAAGGGGCCATCCAATCGTAACGAAATCTGGTATTTCGGCGAAAGCGACCTCGGCGCCGTTCGCGTCGGCGACTACAAGTACCGCTTTATCGACCAACCCGGTGGCTGGCTCGGCGACAAGATCAAGCCTGAGGTGCCGGCTATCATCAATCTTCGTCTCGACCCGTTCGAGCGAACGGGCTTTCCTGAAAATCTCACCAAGAACGGGTCACTGCAATACTGGGAATGGTACAAGTACGAGTTCTGGCGCTTCGTGCTGGTCCAGGATGTCGTCGAGAAGCTGGCGATGACGGCAATCGAATTTCCGCCGATGCAAAAAGGCGCGAGTTTCAATCTGGATGCCGTAAAAGAGAAGATTGCGGCCGCGAGGAATGCAATCGCCAAGTAGGCCACGTAAAGGCGCAACTGAACGCCAGACGGCTCCTTGAGCGTCGAGAAGCCGCTTCAAATGGTCCGGAACGCAGCCAGCGGCGGCGGCAAACAGCCATCGTCCGCCGACTGGCCCATCGAGGTCTCGCCCATGAAAACTGTCTGGTTAAATTGGGTCCGCATCGCCGCGGTGGCAGTGATCGCGGTATCGTCGACGGCTCCTGGCTTCGCCCAGGAGCCGCTGCCGTCGTGGAACGACACGGCCCCCAAGAAAGCCATCATGGCTTTTGTCAAACGTGTCACCAAGCAGGATTCGCCGGACTTTGTCCCGTCGGCCGAGCGCATCGCGACCTTCGACAACGACGGCACGCTGTGGACGGAGCAGCCGATCTATGTCCAACTCGTCTTTGCCCTCGACCGGGTGAAGGCGCTCGCCCCGCAGCACCCGGAATGGAAGGATAAGGAGCCCTTTGCCTCATTGCTCAAAGGTGACGTCAAGGGCGCCCTTGCGGGCGGCGAAGCCGCCATTTTCCAGATCGTCACCGTTACGCATTCCGGTATGACGACCGACGAGTTCGAGAGGATCGTTGGCGACTGGATCGCGACCGCGAGACACCCGAAGACCAGCAAGCTCTACACCGAGATGGTGTATCAGCCGATGCTCGAACTGCTCGCCTATTTACGCGCCAACGGCTTCAAGACCTTCATCGTCTCAGGCGGCGGCATCGATTTCATGCGCGTCTTTGCCGAGCGGGTCTATGGCATTCCGCCCGAACAGGTCATCGGCAGCAGCGGCAAGCTGGGTTTCGAGTTGCGAGACGGTAAGCCCCGGCTCATGAAGCTGCCCGAGCTCGATTTCAACGACGACAAGGCTGGCAAGCCGGTTGCCATTCAGACGCACATCGGCCGTCATCCGATTGCGGCATTCGGCAACTCCGACGGCGACCTGCAGATGCTCGAATGGGCCAGGCAGGGGGCCGGCGTTGGCTTTGCTCTCGTCGTGCACCATACCGACGCCGCCCGGGAATGGGCCTACGACCGGAACTCCTCCATCGGCAGGCTCGACCATGCGCTTGGTGCCGCCGAGGCGGAGGGCTGGACCGTCGTCGACATGAAAAACGACTGGAAAACCATATTCCCGTAGGGAGATACTGCCATGAAGATCACGACAGCACTTTCGTTGGGCCTTCTTCTCGGAACAAGCTATTTGCCCGGAGCGATGGCCCAGCAGGTCAACGGCACGCTCGGCTCACCTAGCGCGACGATTACAATCGACGGCAAACAACTGCCGCCGCCACCTCCGAAATTTGGCGGAGTGATCAATGAGACGGCCACGGATTCCAAATCGTGGTGGCCGCCGCGCATAGTGCCGCCCAAGGGCGCGCCCAACGTGCTGCTCATTATGACCGACGATCAAGGTTATGGTGTAAGTGGTACGTTCGGGGGTGTTATTCCGACGCCTGCACTTGATCGCATCGCCAATGCGGGATTGCGTTACACCCAATTTCACTCTACCTCGCTGTGCTCGCCGACGCGGGCAGCGCTGATCACCGGGCGAAACCATCACTCTGCGGGTTTCGGTGTGATCGCGGAGCTGTCCACGGGTTTTCCGGGCTATGACGCGATCATCACTCCCGACAAGTCGACGATCGGCACGATCCTCAGGGACAACGGTTATGCCACATCGTGGTTCGGCAAGAACCACAACACGCCATCCTTCCAGTACAGCGTAGCCGGCCCCTTCGACCAATGGCCGTCGGGAATGGGTTTTGAGTACTTCTATGGCTTCATGGGCGGCGAGACCGATCAGTGGACGCCGTATCTGTTCCGCGATCACACCCAGATCTATCCATGGATCGGCAAGACCGATTACAACCTCATCACCGACATGGCCGATGAGGCGATCTCGCGGATGAAGCAGCTCGACGCCGCCGCGCCAGATCAGCCGTTTTTCGTCTACTACGTTCCCGGCGGAAGCCACTCGCCGCACCAGCCGAAGAAGGAATGGATCGACAAGTTCAAGGGCAAGTTCGACATGGGCTGGAATGCCATGCGCGAGCAGATTTTCGCCAATCAGAAGCGGCTTGGCGTTATTCCCGCGAACACGCAGCTGACGCCTTGGCCGGACGATCTGCCGAAATGGGAAACGCTGTCGGCGGATGAGAAGAAGCTCTTTGCCCGCCAGGCGGAGGTGTTCGCGGGCTATACAGCCTATACCGACTACGAGATCGGCCGCGTCATCCAGGCGGTCGAGGACATGGGCAAGCTCGACAACACCCTGATTATCTACATCTGCGGCGACAACGGTACCAGCCCCGAAGGCACGCTGCTCGGCACGCCCAATCAGTACACCGCCTACAACGGCATTCTGAAGATTCCGGTCGAAGAGCAGCTCAAATATTATGACGTCTGGGGTTCGGCGGCGACCTATCCGCACATGGCGGTCGGGTGGTCGTGGGGATTCGACACGCCGTTCAAGTGGACCAAGCAGGTGGCCTCACATTTCGGTGGCACGCGGCAGGGTATGGCGATCTCGTGGCCAGCTCGCATCAAGGACGTCGGTGGCATCCGTACCCAGTTCCACCACATCATCGACATTGCGCCGACGATTCTCGAGACCACAGGCATCCAGGCGCCAGAGACAGTCAACGGCATCAAGCAAGCCCCCATCGAAGGGGTGAGCATGGCGTATACTTTCGACAAGGCCAATGCCAACGCGCCCTCGACGCGCAAGACCCAGTATTTCGAGATGGTGAGCAATCGCGGCATTTATAGCGACGGCTGGTACGCCAACACGACGCCGCCGCATGGGCCGTGGATCTTGAACGCGCCTTTGCCCCCCATCAACGATTACAAATGGGAGCTGTACAATCTGACCGAGGACTACTCCCAGGCCAACGATCTCGCTGCGAAAATGCCTGACAAGCTGAAGCAAATGCAGGCGCTATTCTTGCAGGAGGCGGCCAAATACAACGTGCTTCCGCTGAACAACTCTTCGTTTGCACGGGCGATCGAGCCGCGGCCGAGTGCCACCGCTGGGCTAACCGCCTTCACCTATTCGGGTGAGATGCCCGGAATTCCCGACGGAAACGCACCGCACATCCTGAACCGGTCGTTCAAGATCACCGCCGAGGTCGAGGTCCCCGCAAGCGGTGACGGGATGATCGTCACCGCGGGCGGTCGCTGGGGCGGTTATGGGCTGTATCTGCTCAAGGGCGTGCCAGTGTTCAACTACAACATGCTCATGCTGCTGCAGGCCCGATGGGCGGGCGATCAGCCACTTTCGCCCGGCAAACATACCATCGTGTTCGACTTCAAGTATGACGGTCCCGGCGTCGCAAAGGGTGGCACCGGCGTGCTGAAGGTCGATGGCAACGAAGTTCGTACGTTGCAAGTGCCAAAGACAGTCCCGTTCCTGCTACCGGGTGACGAGAGCTTCGACGTCGGGATCGATACCCGCACCGGGGTGAACGACCAGGATTACCAGGTGCCGTTCCGCTTCAACGGCAAGATCAACAACGTGACGTTCAACCTTGGGCCGACGCAGTTAACTGCTGCGGAAGAGCTGAAGCTGCGGGAAGCGAGCGCCCGGGCGCGCGACTAGGAGCGGCTCGATTGGCCGGTGACGCCGGAATACGGCGTCACCGGGACTGCACCGGCGACCTTCAAGACGCCTAGAACCATTCAGCATCATGAGGAGCCCGACATGATCAGATTAATCGGTACGGCAGTATTTGCTTCAGCCATGGTCGTCGCGGGCGCCGTGATGGCGCAAGGCATTCTCGTGGACACCGCGGCGGACAAGGTGATCAAAAAGTTTGAGGCGGCGACCTGCGACCAGCTCAAGGCGCAGAAGCATGAACCGCCATCGGAGAAAGAAAAGATAGGGCTGGACTTGCTGCGCGACGATCCGAAGGCACGGGTTGCCTTCATCGACAAGATCGCAGCGCCGGTTCTGAACAAGATGTTCGAATGCGACATCATTCCATAATCCTGATGTCCCGCTTAACGTGACAGGAGGCTCGACGTGAACAAATCAATCGGTGCAGCCGTGCTGGTTTCGGCCTTGATCGTCGCAGGCGCTGCGTCGGCCCAGGGCATGCTCCTCGACTTCGCAGCCGACAAGGTGATCAAGAAGTACCAGACGACAAGCTGCGATGAACTGAAGGCGCAGAAGAAAGATCCCCGGACCGACAAGGAGAAGGAAGCCGTCCAGTTTCTCCGCAACGATTCGCAGGCACGAATATTCTTCATCAACAAGATCGCTGCTCCCGTTCTGAACAAGATGTACGATTGCGGCATGATCCCGTGACCACGAGGCAATTCTGACATGACCCAGAACCACTTTACCCTCAGCTTTCCCTTGAGATCGCCGGCGGATGCAAAGGCGCTGGCGGAACTGCTTCCGCCGCTGATGCCGACGCTGTTTCGGGCGAACGACGCGATCGGCACGGTACATTACTCGCGCTTCACCGTCCTGAGCGAGAAGACCTTGCTGTTTCTTGGTGATTTCGATGGAGAATTCGGTCAGCTCATGGCCGATCTCGCCAAGCACGCGGGACCGATATTCGACGCAATTTTCCAGCACGTCGAAGATCTACCCCGCACCCCAGTCGCGGACAACGTGGATGCCTTCGTCGAATGGACGGCCTCGCATCTCGTCGATGCCATCAATCTCTACACTGCCTACCCTTCTGTGACGGCCAGGGAGATCAAGGCGCTGGCGTCCGCCGCGGACGTCGGGGGAAGCGGCGAACTAAATCCGTTCCTTGTGATCCTGCCGATCAAATCGAAGCTTGCCTTTATTGAGGTCAAACTGATCCTACGGATTCGCGGCACCGGCACGACGAAAGACCTGGACAAGGTCGGCACACCCCATTTTGCGCAATTCGTTCCGCTTGAGGACAATCAGATCGGCTTCTTTACGGTCTATGACGGCTCATTCGACAAATACATTGCCGACTTCACCAAGAACATCGGAGAGGTTTTCGATCTTATCTTCAAGTTCACGAAGAACCCGCCGCCGTCACCGTGCAGAAAATATCTGCAGGAATTCATTGATTTCGCAGCGGGCGCAAGCCGCACTCCGATCGGATTTTATCAAGCCTATCCAGGGCTTTCGGTTCAGGACATCCATGCCCTGATCGCCGACAGCAGACCACAATCCGTCTCAGCCTGATTGTGAAAGGTGACGCCGAATGCGACAGGACAGCGAGGCGCAAGTGTCGGCAGCGACCGAAGGCGAGAGCTTCTTCCGCCATCTTTTCAGGCGCGCGAAGCATGATGTCTCCGGGCACGACCCGCAGCCTAAGCGCAGCGGGGAGAGCACACTCGATCTCGGCGACATCCAGGGCTTTATTCTGCGCGGTTACAGGATGCCGATGGTGCGGCATTTTCTGCTTTCGGTCGGCAGCCCCAGGGAGGCCCGCAAGCTGCTCGGACGGTTCGTCAACGGCAACGAATCCGACGCGCCACAGATCACCACCGCTGAAGATTGGCACGTGGGGTTCGAGCCCGGGCCAGGAGACAACCCCGCCGACGCCCCGCGTCGGAAGCCTGATTACTGCCTGAACGTTGGCATCACATGGCCCGGGCTGATCGCCTTGGAGATAAAAAGCCGCGTCCCGCAGCTCTCGTTCAAGTCGTTCGGCGCGTTCACCGCCGGAGCCGCCGAACGCGCGAAGCTGGTAGGCGATACCGGCGAGAGCGACCCACAGCACTGGATTGGTGAATTTGGGACAGGCAGCGATCACGTCCTGGTTACGCTGCACGCCATGAGTCCGGAGGCGATAACGCGTTACAGCGATCGCCTGGTTGCTCTATTTGCCGAAGGCGGCGCCTTTCAAGAGATCTGGCGAGCTGACGGGATGGCGTTGATGGAAGTGAAGGATGGCGAAACCATCCCCACCTTCAAGGTTCACTTCGGCTATACCGACGGCATCAGCATGACCACGGTCCGCGGCGGTCCGGAGCGATATCCGCCGGATCATCAGCAGCCCTGTGAGCCCTGGCTGTTCGTGTTGCGCGACGAAGCTGAAAACTACTTCGTGCCGGAACCGCGAGAACTCGGCCTGAACGGCAGCTTCGCCGTGTTCAAGATGATCAGGACAGACGTTGTCGGATTCGAGAACTTTCTGCAGTCGAACAGAGACAGAATCGATCCCGAACTACTCGCTGCCAAAATCTGTGGACGCTGGCGTAATGGTGTTCCCCTGGCATTGTCTCCCGATACCGACAACCCGTCGGGCGGGATACCGCCGGAGCAGCTGAACAACTTCGAATACGTGAACGCGGATGACTCGGGGGACACAAAGGGTCTGCGCTGTCCGATAGGCGCTCACATGCGCCGCATCAATCCACGAGGCCAGCCGGTTACGGGCCAGGGGCAGCCCGGCGGCAGCAACAATACCCACCGGCTGATCAGGCGCGGCCTGCCATACGGGCCGGCCTATGATCCGGCGCAACCCTACGACGGCATCGAACGCGGGCTGCTTGGCTATTTCATCAACTCCAGCATCGAGAACCAATACGAGTTCGTGCTCGGACACTGGGTCAATGACAGCGAATTCGTCGGAGCGGTCAGACTGCCACGCAGGTCGAAGGATCCGATGATCGGCACCCAGGACCCGGCGGAAAGCATCTTCGTGATACCGCAGGCGAACGGGACACCACCGATCAAGCTCACGGGGTTTTCAAGCTTCGTCACGACGCGAGCCGCTGCGTACTGTTTTTTGCCAAGCGTCACCGCAATCAGGTTTATCGCCGGGCTGGGATGAGGCGGGTGATCCGGCCTCTCCGGGAGGTTTCAAATGGTGTTCCTAACCAGATGGTTTGGAGTGACCGAGAGCGATGCTGACCGAAACCCCGCCCGTGAAAAGGCCGATATCGAGGCGATCGTCGAGAAGTCTCTCTTGATGCAGGCTAATGCAGCCGCGAAGCAGCGACGATCGCTTTGCCGTGGAACCCATGCCAAAGGTGTCTGCGCGCGAGCCCAATTCGAAGTATTCGACGTAACCGCAGGGCAAGAGCCTGCGTTGGCGACGCGACTTGCAAAGGCGATTTTCGCGAAGCCTGGTATCTATCCCACGGTGGCGCGATTTGCAAACGCAGACGCGAGCGTAAACTCGGATTTCAAGCCCGACGTAAGGTCGTTGTCTTTCTCCGTCGACCTCGCCCCGGACGGCGCTGCTGACCGCGAGGCCAAGCCCCGTCGACAGGACTTCTCGATGCAAAACGCGACGACGTTGCCTATCAACGACTCGCCGGCTTTTCTCGCAACCATCAGTGTATTGACGGCATCAAATCCAGTCCTGGCTCTGTGGTCCCTGCCCTTCCGGGACAAGTTGAGAGTGACGAGGACACTCGCTCTTGCAGCGATACAGGCGCGCCAGGCCATCAAGCCCTACCAGCAGCTGCGCTACTGGAGCACCGTACCATTTCGCCACGGACCGACGGATGTCGTGAAGTTTTCCGCCATACCGTGCGCGGATAACCCGGCACGGCCACTGCAAAAAAGGAATCCGAAAGGCCTGCAGGACGAGCTAATCCGGCACCTGAAGGAAGATGGAAGGATGAGCTGCTTCGATTTTGCAGTTCAGTTTCTCGACCCCGACGCGATGACATATTGGGGCAAGCTTCGCGATGCCAACTTCTGGATCGAAAACGCGAGCGTCGAGTGGAACGAAGCCGAAGCGCCCTTCCACACGGTCGCGCGGCTTACTCTCTTGCCTAATTCCCAGCTTTCATCAGAGGCAAGCGAAGCGATCTATTTCGACGTCACGGGAAACTCGACGCCCGACAGCACGCCCCTTGGAAGCATCAATCGCGCTCGCTGGCCGGCGGAAGCTGCAAGTAGAAAAGCGCGCATGAACCAGGCAGCGCCTGGATGTCCCATTCGCATTTCTCAGGAAATGACATGAATGCAAGTCGAGCACGACGGCCTTGTCTTTGCAAAAACGCGACCGCGACAACCTTAATAAGAGGGAACGTCAGCCATGCGGCGCCTTGATCTTTAGGAGTACTGATGATGGAAACTACGTTCGGCGTATTGGATGCAGTGACGTTCGCCGTTTTCGCTCTTCTGATCGCCGTGGCAGTGATCCTCGTCGTCAGCCTGGGCCAGCTGCCGGGTCAGCTCGCGCGCAAGTGGGGTCACCCGCAGGCAGCCGCCATCAACGTGGCGAGCTGGCTCGGCTTGGCTACGGGCGGCCTGTTGTGGCCGCTGGCACTGATCTGGGCCTTTCTGGTGCCGTCAGCCGCAAGACACTCCAGCAGCGAGGAGACGCACCAATGATTGCCGTGCTGCTCACGATATATTCAGCGGTCGTGCTCGTTCTTTTCAAGCTGAAGCTGATAAAGCCGCGCCCGTACCCGATTGCACTTGTCGTGGTCGCCGGCGTTTTCATCGTCGGCGGGCTCGTCGTGGCTTGGGCACTCTCGGCGCCGATCTCGCCGAAGCTGGTGACTTCGCAGTACGTGGTGCAGCTCGTTCCTTATGTGAAAGGTCAGGTCAAGACGGTGCACGCCCAAGCCAACCAGCCGATGAAGAAGGGCGACCTGCTCCTGGAGATCGATCCGGCACCGTACCAATACACGGTTGATCAACTGCAAGCCCAACTGAAGGCCGCAAAGGCGAACGTCGAGCAGGCCAAGGCCGCGCAGGACGCGGCGAATGCCAACGTCGCAAAGGCCAGGGATGGAATAGCTCAGGCGCAGGCGAGCCTCGACCAGGCCAAGGCGGCGGTTACCAGTGCACAGGCGAGTCTCAATAAGGCGAAAGCAGCGGACGAACTGACCAAGACGCAGGAACAGATCGCCCTGAGCATTCAGAAAGCGGACGTCGCGGCGATCAGCAAGCTCAAGGTGGCTGAGGCCACGCAGCAGCGCCAGGAGGCGGACGCCGCCGTCGAGCAGGCCCAAGCCGCCGTCACTCAAGCCCAGGCCGCCGAGCAGCAAGCCGCGGCCGGACTGGCGGGAGCTCAGTCGAGCCTTGTGCAGGCCGAAGCCTCCGCCCGACAGGCCGGGTTTGCCGTGGTGGTCGCGCAAAGCAATGTCCCCGCCGTCGAAGCCCAGCTCGACGACGCGCGGTTCAACCTGCAGCAGTGCAAGATGACAGCGCCGGCCGACGGCTACGTGGTGAACTGGCAGGTTCAGCCGGGGACCATGGTGGTGCCCGCGCCAATTGCGGCGGCCGGCACCTTCGTCAGCACTGCTGACATAGCGGTCGTGGCCGTCTTCCCCCAGAACTACCTGACGAATGTCGAGTCGGGGGACGACGCGGAGCTGGTGCTGGACCCCTATCCGGGTCGTCTGTTCACCGCGAAGGTCGACAGCATCATTCCAGCGTCCGGAGGAGGTCAGTTTACGACGAGCGGCGACATTCCCAATGCCGCCAAGGTTGGCTCAAGTGGCGCTTATGCGGTCAAAATTCTCTTCACCGACGAGACGGTGGCCAGGACGCTTTCGCTCGGCTCGGGCGGAACCGCCGCCATCTATACCAAGCGCGGTAAGCCAGTGCACGTCATCTCCAAGATTGCGATCCGAATGAAGAAGTGGCTGTTGTACGTCATGCCATCGGTGCAATCGTAGGGTGATAACGCGCTGCAAGGCCGCATCCCATGTTGCACAACGGCCACAACGTGCAGTTTTGTTGCTCCATCGTAGAACACAGTGGTGTTAGGGCGGTGAAGCCCGATGCATGATCGGATCGAGCAAAAGGAAACCAAGCGGATAGGGCTTGAACGCAGTGGATCCGATCCGAGGCTCGGCGGCACACCTCCACGTCAATGCGCGATCTCGATTGGCGGTCTTGGCTCGATGGCCGGTCTTGGCGAGCCTGGCTCTGCTCGTAGCAGCCTGCGCCGTCGGTCCGGATTTTGTGCCGCAGCCGGCGCCGGTCGCCGATAAATTCATCGGAGCGAACAACCGTTCCGTCAAATCTGCGAGCGAGAATTATCGCGCCTGGTGGAAGAGCTTTCGCGACCCCACGCTCAATCAGCTCATTGAGGGCGCCTACCAGCAGAACCTGACGCTGTTGAGCGCCGGGACGCGCGTGCTGCAGGCGCGTGCGGTGTTAGGCATCGCCATCGGTTCAGTCTATCCCCAAGTCCAGCAGGGCACGGGATCATTGATCTATAATCGGACGAGCGCCGCCACACCTCTGTCGGCCCCTAACGCGACGCCGAGTTTCTTCTGGACCGACTCGCTTGCCTTGCAGGCCGCCTGGGAATTGGACTTCTGGGGTAAGTTCCGGCGTGGCGTGGAGTCCGCGGACGGCGCCTATCTGGCATCCATCGCAAGCTACGACGACGTTCTGGTTACGCTTCTGGGTGACGTTGCGGCAACCTATACAGGCATCCGCACCACTGAGCAGCTGATCGCGATCGCCCGCACCAATATACGCAAGCAGCAGGACGCACTCAAGATCGCCAAGGCGAAGTACAGCGGTGGCGGCACCAGCGAACGCGACGTTTTCCAGGCCACCAACGTGCTCACAGCGACGGAGGCGGTCATCCCCCAATTGACGATTCAGCTGCAGCAGGCAACTGACGCGCTCTGCGTCCTTCTCGGTGTTCCGCCTCAGCCATTGAGTGCTGTGCTGCAGCGGTCGAGAGGCTTGATCCCGGCGCCACCCAGGACAATCATGGTCGGTATTCCGGCTGATCTGCTCCGCCGCAGACCCGATATTCGCGCAGCCGAGCTGGCGGCACTGGCTCAGAGCGCCCAAATCGGCGTTGCCGAGGCGCAGCTCTATCCGGCCATCAGCATCACCGGCACGTTCGGCGGCGCGGCCAGCACGGCCAATGGTCACACCCTCGCCAACGTATTTGCCTCCAAGGGCATGACATATGCGGCCGGCCCCTCATTCCAGTGGAACATCCTGAACTATGGACAGATCACCAACAACGCGCGTCTCCAGGACGCGAAGTTGCAACAACTGCTGGTCGATTACCAGAACACGGTGCTCAAGGCACAACAGGAGGTGGACAACGGCATCGTGCTCTTTGGGCAATCGAGGGCGCAGGCGGAATTTCTGCGCCAGAGCGCCGCGGCGGCGCGCGGCGCACTCAAGATCGCTATGGAGCAGTACGAGGGCGGGGCTACGGATTTCACAACGGTTTTGACGGCAGAGCAGAATCTGTTCCAGGCGGAAAGCAATCTGGCCGTGGCTACCGGCAATGTGCCCTTAGGGGCTATTGCCATCTATCGCGCGCTTGGTGGAGGCTGGCAGATGCGAGAAGATAGTGAGTTCGTCACGGCGGCAACACGCGACCAGATGCGGACGCGAACCAATTGGGGAGAATTGCTGGCTCCTGCCGGCGAGCCGCAACCGCCCACCCCTGGCCTGCCGTCTCCCGCCGACACCGGACCGACCGTTCGTCCGCCGCAATGGTAAGGGGTGAACCGCCTTCGTCATCATCATAAACTGCTTTTGGAGCACCATGGACGGAGCACAGAAGAGTGTGACCAGCGCATGATGAGACGCGCGATCGCGTTTTCGAAAGAATCCGGCAAGGCCGGCGAATATCCTTATGCTCTGATCCGTCGTGGCGAGACAGTGGTGGTGGAGTCCATTGATCGCACGAAGCACGACGCCGACGTCACGCGACATGAGAATTGGACGGGTTGAGCAGGCGGCGTGGGCCAATCCGATCGCAAGTTATTTGCGTTGATCCGATCGGTCAGATCGTGTCTCAGGACGCCCGCTCTGTTGCCGGTCGTCGCCAGCGCGACTTCGGCGGCGCGGTCCGGCACATGCGCGATCTCGACGCGCCGCTGCTACGATTTAGCGCTACGCCTGCCGAAATTGCATAGCGCGGGTCCGCCCGGTGCGACCATTCTTGTCCAAATGAGCGAGCCCCTATTTAACGGGAGTGTTCCGTCATGAAGAACATTTTCAGCATGCTTGCGGGCGCAAGTCTTCTTGCCCTGAATTGTATCTCGGCACCGGCTCAACAGGTCACAGGCACTCCAGGTTCGCCCGGCGCCACCACCACGATCGACGGAAAGCAGCTTCCACCGCCCGATCCGAAATTCGGTGGCGAGATTAAAGAGAAAGCGACGGAGTCGAAGCCCTGGTGGGCTCCGCGGGTCGTACCGCCGAAAGGCGCGCCCAACGTGCTGCTCATCATGACGGACGACCAGGGTTTCGGTGCGCCAAGCACGTTCGGCGGCGTCATTCCAACGCCTGCCATGGATCGCATCGCAAAAGCTGGATTACGCTTCACGAACTTTCACTCGACCTCGCTGTGCTCACCGACGCGGGCGGCGCTTATCACCGGGCGTAACCACCACTCGGTCGGCTACGGGGTGGTCGGCGAAGTCGCGACGGGCTTCCCGGGTTACGACTCCATCATTCCGATCGAGAAAGGCACGATCGGCACGATCCTGAAGGCGAACGGCTACGCGACCTCGTGGTTCGGCAAGGACCACAACACGCCATCGTACCAGTCGAGCCAGGCTGGGCCGTTCAATCAGTGGCCGACGGGCATGGGCTTCGATTACTTCTATGGCTTCGTCGGCGGCGACGCCAGCCAGTGGCAGCCCAACCTGTTCCGCAACACGACGGCCATCTATCCGTTTGAGGGTAATCCCAAGTGGAATCTTGAGACGGCGATGGCCGACGACGCGATCCAGCACATGAAGCAGCTCAAGGAGATCGCGCCGGGCAAGCCGTTCTTCATTTACTACGTCCCGGGGGCCACCCACGCGCCTCATCACCCAACGCCCGAGTGGATCAAGAAGATTAGCGATTTGCACTTGTTCGACGAAGGTTGGAACAAAGTGCGTGAGACCATCTTCACCAACCAGAAGCGATTGGACATCATGCCCGAAAACGCGAAGCTGACGGCGTGGCCGAAGGGCCTGCCGGAGTGGGATTCCCTCAGCTTCGAGGAGAAGAAGCTCTTCATCAAGCAAGCTGATGTCTATGGCGCCTACCTCGCCTATGCCGACCACGAGATCGGCCGAGTCATCCAGGCCGTCGAAGACCTCGGCGAGCTCGACAACACCCTGATCATCTATATCGGCGGCGACAACGGCGCGAGCGCTGAAGGCATGGTCAACGGCACACCGAACGAATTCACCACATTCAATGGCATTCCCGTGCCGGTGAAAGACCAGTTTCTCTGGTATCCGTTCTGGGGATCGGGGCGGACGTTCCCGCATTTCGCGGCGGGATGGTCGTGGGCGATGGATACCCCGTTCCAATGGACGAAGCAGGTCGCTTCACACTTCGGTGGCACGGCCCAGGGCATGGTCATGTCCTGGCCCGGCCACATCAGCGATTTGGGCAGCATCCGGCGCCAATTCCATCACGTCATCGACATCGTGCCGACCATCCTCGAAGCGACGGGCATTCCGCAACCCGACACGGTCAACGGCATCAAGCAGATTCCCATTGTGGGGGTCAGCATGACGTACGCCTGGGATAAGGCAAACGCCGCCGCCTCGACCAAGCACACGACGCAATATTTCGAGATGCTCGGCAACCGCGCGATCTATAGCAACGGGTGGGTGGCGGCCACGACGCCGGCGACACTCCCGTGGGAGCTGAGCTCTGCCACGCCGCCGGACGTGATCAGCGGCTACACCTGGGAGCTCTACAACGTCGGCGAGGACCCAACCCAGTCCAACGATCTGGCCGCCAAGATACCGGACAAGCTCAAGCAGATGCAGGCTCTCTTCTATTCGGAGGCCGCCAAATATAACGTGCTGCCGCTCGACAACTCGACGCTCGCGCGCTGGAATACGCCGCGCCCGAGCCTGACGGCGGGACGAACGGTCTTCACCTATTCGGGCGAACTGTCCGGCGTGCCGGCCAGCGCAGCTCCGAGCATCCTGGGCAAGTCCTACACCATCACCGCCGAGGTCTCGATCCCTGAGGGCGGCGCGGAAGGCATGATCGTCACCGAAGGCGGGCGCTTCGGCGGCTACGGCCTGTTCCTGAGCAAGGGCGACTTCGGCGTCGGCCGCGGCAAAGTGGTGTTCCTCTACAACCTGCTCGATCTCAAGCGCACCATGTGGGAAGGGCCGGAGTTGAGTGCCGGCAAGCACACCATCGTCTTCGACTTCAAATCCGACGGTCCGGGCCTGGGCAAGGGAGGAACGGGTGTGCTGTCCGTGGACGGAAAGGAAGCGGCCAAAAACTCCATGGAGCACACCATCCCGGTCACGTTCCCCGAGGACGAAACCTTTGATGTTGGCCTGGACACCCGCACCGGCGTCGCAATGGTCGAGTACCGCTACGACGTTCCGTTCAAGTTCACCGGCAAGATCGACAAGCTGACCTTCAAGCTCGAACCCTTGCCACCGGAGCAGAGCGCCGCGACCGGCGCGTCTGATAGCACCGTCGGGACGCAGAAGCAGTAGGACGAAAGCCGCACTCTGATGCGCCAGGCAGGCTGCCCCGAGACAAAATGCCATGAGATGGGCCACGACAGCCGTCGCAGTTGAAATCGCCGCTACCGGATTGATCCTGCTTATCGGCCCGGGGCTGTTCGGGCGGCTGATTTTCGGAGCCGAACTGTCCGAGCTGGGCCAGGCGCTCGGCCGACTTGCGGGGATTGCATTGCTTAGCTTTGCGTTGACGTCCTGGCCGTGGCCGTCCGCGCAGTCGGTCACGCGCGCAATGCTTGCCTACAATCTGCTCGCCACCCTTTATCTTGGTTATCTGGGCGTAGTGGGAGAGTTAGTGGGGGTGCTGCTCTGGCCCGCTGTTTCCCTGCACTTGCTCTTCACGGGCCTACTGGCTGCTGAGTGGACGATTGCCGGACGAGCCTGACGTTTGGCGAGCCTGGCCGGAATGCGAATGGCATCGAAGCGAGAGGGACGAAAGTCATGCATAGACCGTTTGCTTTTATGCTGCTGGCTGCCGCAACTGTTGTTTCCGGCCCATCGGTGAGGGCGCAACAGACAACGGCGGCGACGGTCGCAGCCGAAACGCAGGACGCACTGGCGGCGCAGATCCGCACGCAGGGGTTTGCCTGTGACAAGGCGCTCGGCGCGGTGAGAGACAAGAAGCGCTCCAGGCCGGACCACGCCGTATGGGTTCTCAGGTGCGGCAACGCGACCTATCGGGTCAGTCGTGCGCCCGACATGGCTGCGAAGGTCGAACCTGTCCGATGATCGATCCGAACTCTCCCAGGTCCGCTCGCAACTCATCTGTAGCTGCCGGCCAAACGAACTGGTTTCCAGCATCGAAAATCCTCGCCAGATCGCGGTAGCCGCAAATCGGTACGAGCTGTCGGTTTTTGCATAGACCAGGCATCCGCTCTCAGTGCTGAATGGGCCAAGCGCCAGGCTTTGGTTGCCCCATGTCAATAGGGCGAACAAACGCAATCTTGCGGCTTCGGACAATCGATCAAGGAACACAAACATGCGGTCGAGCACTTTTTCCTGTCGAGCCGCCACCGCGGCGCTCCTCAGCCTCGCTGAACTCGCGATCGCCGGCCAGGCGACGGCACAACAGGTCAACGGGACCCTTGGTTCGCCGAGCGCGACCTCGACCATCACCGGGAAGCAGCTCCCGCCACCCGATCCGCAGTTCGGCGGCGTCATCAAGGATGGCGCCCTGCAGTCGAAGCCCTGGTGGCCACCGCGCGTCACGCCACCCAAGGGCGCGCCAAACGTGCTGCTCATCATCACCGACGACGCAGGCTTCGGCGTACCCAGCACTTTCGGCGGCGTCATCCCGACACCGACGATGGATCGCATCGCACATAACGGCCTGCGCTACAACCGCATGTTCTCCACCGCGCTGTGCTCGCCCACGCGCGCGGCGCTGATCACGGGACGCAACCACCATTCGGCGGGCTTCGGCGTGATCTCGGAGCAGTCGACAGGCTACCCCGGCTACAACAGCATCATCGCCAAGGACAAAGTCACGATCGGACGGATGCTGCTCGACAACGGCTACGCCACGTCCTGGTTCGGCAAGGACCACAACACGCCAGTGTATACCGCGAGCCAGGTTGGTCCGTTCGACCAGTGGCCGACCGGCATGGGCTTCGAATACTTCTATGGCTTTGTCGGCGGCGATGCCAACCAGTGGGAGCCGAACCTCTTCCGCAACACGACGCAGATCTACCCGTTCCTGGGCAAGGAGCCGGGGAGCTGGAACTTGGTCACGGCGATGGCGGACGACGCCATCGACTGGATGACGCGGGTTCATCAGACCGACCCAAGCAAGCCGGTCTTGATCAAATATGCGCCTGGCGCCACCCACGCGCCGCATCATCCGACCAAGGAATGGGTGGACAAGATCAGCAAGATGCACCTGTTCGACGAAGGCTGGAACAAGGTGCGCGATCAGATCTTCGAGAACCAGAAGCGGCTCGGCGTGATCCCGATGGACACCAAGCTGTCGCCATGGCCGAAGGACCTCCTGAAGGAATGGGACCAGCTGTCAGCTGATGAAAAGAAGCTCTACATCCGCCAGGCCGACATCTTCGCCGCCTATGTCGCCTACGGCGACCACGAGATCGGGCGCGTGATTCAAGCCTTCGAGGGCCTGGGCAAGCTCGACAATACGCTGATCATCTACATCAACGGCGACAACGGCACGAGCGCTGAAGGCGGCCCACTCGGCACCCCGAACGAAGTGGCCTTCTTCAACGGCGTGTCGGTGCCCGTCGACGTGCAGCTCGCGAAGTACTACGACGTGTGGGGCACCGAACAAACCTACAATCACATGTCAGCGGGCTGGTCGTGGGCCTTCGACGCGCCGTTCTCCTGGTTCAAGCAGAACGCCTCGCAGCTCGGTGGCACCAACCAGAACATGGTGGTCTCGTGGCCGGAGCGCATCAAGGACAAGGGCGGCCTGCGCGAGCAGTTCGTTCACATGATCGACGTCGTCCCCACCATCCTCGCGGCGGCGGGCATCCGCGCACCCGAGATAGTCGATGGCATCGCGCAGAAGCCGATAGAGGGCACGAGCTTCGCCTACACCTTCGACGCGGCCGGCGCCAAGGTCGCGAGTCAGCACAAGACGCAGTATTTCGAGATGATGGGCCAATGGGCCCTGTATGACGACGGCTGGTTCCTGAGCACCAAGGTCAATCGCGCGCCCTGGGAAGCCTTCGGCCCTGCGAACGTCGACCCGCTGAACAACCAGACGCTTCAGCTCTTCAACCTGAAGGAGGATTTCAGCCAGACCGAGGATCTTGCCGCGAAGAACCCGCAGAAGGTCATGGAGATGAAGCAGAAGTTCATCGCGGAGGCCCAAAAGTATCAGGTCTTTCCGATGGACGCATCGGTCGCTGCACGAATGATCGCGCCACGCCCGAATATCACCGCCGGCCGTTCGGAATTCGTCTACACGCGACCAATGACCGGATTGCCGCAGGGTGACTCGCCGCAGCTCCTCAACACCTCATATACGATCACCGCCGACATCGAGGTGCCGAGCGGTGGCGCCGAAGGC
Source organism: Bradyrhizobium sp. 142 (assembly GCF_023074015.1). Lineage (NCBI taxonomy): Bacteria > Pseudomonadati > Pseudomonadota > Alphaproteobacteria > Hyphomicrobiales > Nitrobacteraceae > Bradyrhizobium > Bradyrhizobium sp. 142. Next base: position 113,081 of record NZ_JADPKQ010000224.1, on the reverse strand, counting down.
ATGATCCTGACTTCGGGAGGACGCTTTGCCGGCTACGGCTTCTACCTTTTGCAGGGCAAGCCGGTGTTCCTGTGGAACTTGATCGACCTCGAACGCATCAAGTGGGAAAGCACGGACGCGCTATCGCCGGGCCGCCACACGGTCGAATTCGAGTTCAAGTACGACGGCATTGGTGTCGGTACGCTCGAGTACAACAACTTCAGTGGCCTCGCCAAACCCGGCACCGGTGTGCTGAAGGTGGACGGCAAGGAAGTCGCCACGAAAGCGATGCCGAAGACGCTCCCGATGATCCTGCAGTGGGACGAGAGCTTCGACATCGGCTCCGACACACTGACCGGCGTGAACGACGCCGACTACAAGCCGCCATTCGCGCTCACTGCCAAGCTCAACAAGCTGACGATCAAGATTGACCGTCCGCAATTGTCGCCCGCAGACGTCAAGAAGCTGCAGACTGCCATGCAGGAGAAGGCCAAGAGCGACTGACCCCGCTCACTGCCACGTATTCAGTTGTGACCGAGAGGAGACCCACATGAAGCTATCGATCGCATTGTCGGGATTGCTGGCAGCCGGTTTCGTGGCTGCAGGCGCTGAAAGCGCGGGCGCTGCTGTCTTGTACTGCCAATACGTCGACTATCCCGCCGGTTGCGTCGCCAGGCCCGGCGTCGCGCTTCGACCGCGGCCGATCGCAAGGGCCGTCGCAACCCCTGGCGTCGGTGCTCCGGGAGTCGGCGTACGGCCGGGAACACCGATGAATCGCGGCGGTCCGGTCAACCGTGTCGGCAGGCGCTGACGGAGCGCCGCGTCAGCATGACGCGCCTCGACTCGTTACCAGGTCAAACGCGTAGTCAAGAGGAGAGTCCAATGAAGATCGCGCTGCTATCGATGGCGATGGTTGGAAGTCAACTGGTAACCCCGGTTAGCGATCGCGTGCCCAAGCTCAATGTCGAGGCGACCTGCAAGGCAACCGTAGCAACCGACAAGGCCATGGGATTGGACCTGGCCCAGAGCTTCGACGATTGCATGCGTGACGAGAATGCCGCACAGCAGCAAGTCGGCACTATCTGGCTCTCGAATTCCGACGAACTCAGGAACAGATGCGAGGGCGAGGCCACCGCAGGCGGAAGCGACAGTTACGTCGACCTGCTCACCTGCATTCAGATGGCGGACTGGGCGAAATCGCCTTCACCCGCGACCAAGCTGAGAGGCGCGAGCAAGAACCGCAACAAACAAGCCCAGTAGCCGCTTTGTGCCGAGCCGAGCGAGGTGACGGCACTTGACTTGATGGAAGCTCAGCTGATGATGCGCGCAGAGGTACTGATCAAGCATTGCCGGATCGTATTTCGGCGATCTCGACACCGAGGGGGCTGCCGTTGGCACGCAGGCGACGGAAATCCCACACAGGAAGTGGATCGCGCAAGGGAGCCGAAGGAGATCGTTCCCCCGGCCCGCCGTCGCAACAGCCTGCGTCCGGTGAACCGGAAACCACCTTCCTCTCGAGGCGCTAGGTCTGGATTTCGGCTGTGGGCGCAGCGGCGATTATCCTCGGATCGGGTCTCGCCTTTCAATTCATCACCCGCGGCGGGCCAGCCTCGAAGGTGCAGGATTCATCCTCCGCGACCTTCGTCGGCAGCGAGACCTGCGCAGGCTGCCATCAGGCAGAAGCAAGATTGTGGGCGGCCTCGCAGCACAAGGCCGCGATGCAGCACGCCACCGACAAGACCGTGCTCGGCAATTTCAACGATGCCAGCTTCGAGCACTATGGCGTGCATTCGCGCTTCTTCCGCAAGGACGGAAAATTTCAGATCGAAACCGATGGACCAGACGGCAAGGTCACCACCTTCGAGGTGAAGTACACCTTCGGCATCGATCCGTTGCAGCAATATCTGATCGAGTTTCCGGATGGACGCATTCAGGCGCTGTCGATAGCTTGGGACAGCCGTCCGCAGGACAAAGGCGGCCAGCGCTGGTTTCACCTCTATCCCAATGAGGCGATCGGGCATGACGACGTCCTGCACTGGACCAGGCTGAACCAGAACTGGAACTTCATGCGCGCGGAATGCCACTCGACCGGCTTGCGCAAGAACTACGACGCCAAGACCGATCGCTTCGCGACAACCTGGGCGGAGATCAGCGTCCGTTGCGAGGCCTGCCGCGGCCAGGGCTGTGCTCATGTCGGAACAAGCCCTCGACAGAACACCGCATAGAACAAGCTCACGGGCATCGCATTCATCCACGATTTAGCGCTACAGCGCATGCTGCACGGTCGGATACCTCGCAAGCCGCATATCCATGCCACACTGGCCTCCGTCGACCTCGAACCGATCCGCTCGATGAGCGGGGTCGTCCACGTCCAACATGAGGGCGATGTTGTCGGCGTGATCGCGAACGACAAGCATGCGCTGTCGGTCGCCATCACGAAATTGGACGTCGATGCAGTTGGTCGATACCGAAAACGGATGAACGACCGGCGACGCCGCTGGAAGTTCTTGATCGAATCGACAGCGAAGCCCGCGGGGAACGGCCACGGCGCCCAAGCACTTCGGTGGTTCGCCGAGACGCTCTCTCGCAAACCCGTATCCTAGATGGGGTCGCGCTCGGCCGCAGAGGCGCCCCCGTGATCCTCGCGCCTTTCCTCGGCGCTGCTGCCACGGATGTCGCTCTCGATGGCATAGAGCCCGGCGATGCGTTCGAGCGCCTCGCTGGCGATCGGCGCCGGGCCGGCCGCAGCGAGTTCGTAGAAGCGTCGGCGCACATGGGCCCAGCAGAATGCCAGTCGCACGTCGCCGCGCTCGGCGAGTACGCGATAGCCGGCATAACCATCGACCTGAAGGGTGCCCGTGAACCCAGCGAGATGGGCGATCGGCCGCTCCGCCTTGCGATCGGGCGCGTAGACATAGGCCACGCCGGGCGGGTCGGCGCCACCCCAGGGGCGATCGTCGCGTGCGTAGGCCCACAATTGGCCGGTCTTGGTCTTCCCGCGCCCGGGATCGAGCACCGGCGCCGTCGTCTCGTCGGCGAACAGCTTGGCCGAGCCCTTGAGCCTGGCGAGCAGACGCTCGTGCACAGGCCGCAGCAGGAAGGCGGCGCGGCCGACCCAATCGGCCAGGGTCGAGCGATCGAGCGTGATGCCCTGCCGCGCATAGATCTGGGCCTGTCGATACAGCGGCAGATGATCGGCCTATTTGGAGACGAGAACCTGCGCCACCGTCGCCTCGGTCGGCAATCCGCCCTCGATCAGCCGCGCCGGCGCAGCCGCCTGCACCACCCCGTTCTCGCAGGCGCGACAGGCATATTTGGGCCGACGCACAAAGCACGCGGAACTGGGCCGGAACGATATCGAGTCGTTCGCTGACATCCTCGCCAATCCGATGCAGCGCATTGCGGCAGCACGGGCAGACATGATCGTCGATGTCGACCACCATCTCGATGCGCGGCAGATGCGCCGGCAGCGATCCACGGTTGATGCGGCGCTTGGCGGCGTGGCTTGCCCGCTCGGCTGGCGCCGCCGCTTCGTTCTCGGCCTCAGTGCTCGCCGCCGTCTGCTCGGCTTCTTCGAGGCCGAGCAGCAATTGATCTTCCGGCAGCGTCTCGGCCCGTCGGCCGAAGCGGTGACGCTGCAACTCCTTGATGATTTGCTCCAGCCGTTCGGCGCGCGCACGCTCCGCCAGCAGCATCGCCTTGAGCGTGCCGGGATCGTCGGGAAGCGTGTCCGTCGTCGCCATATGGCGCGATTACATCAAGTGCTGCAGCCGTTGCGAGCGTTTCGATCGGACTGATTCACTCTGTCGCAGATCAGCCTGGCTGCACCGGCACCGGGATCTCGCGCGCGGCGTGAACCCGTCGCCAATCGAGCCCGAGAACTCCGCAGCCGACAGCCGCATCACCCCATCCTGCACGTTCGGCCAACGGAACTTGCCATCCTCGAGCCGTTTGGCAAACAGGCACACTCCCGTCAGCTTCACGCGGTCGGCCCGTTTCGCCCGGAACACATAGATGGCGCCCGAGAACGGATCGGACTTCATCGTCTCGCGCACCAGTGCCGCCAGACCCTCGGCGCCCTTGCGGAAGTCCACCGGCTTGGTTGCCATCATTACCCGCACCGCGCCGGTCGGACCGATCACGTGCCGGCCTTCAGCGCCCGGATGACTACCGCGACCGTCTTGGCGTCAGCGCCACGGCCGACCCGGACGCTGACGCCTTCGATCTCCACCTCGATGATTCCCGAGGCTCGATCCACCGGGCGTGCCCGCTGGCGCTGCCGCCGGCGAACTGCGCCTTGCGGCAATGCCGATTCCACGATCGCAGGCACGAACTGCGGCGCCTCGGTGGCAGCGTCCGCCCCGGCAGGCTGCCGTGCCTGGCGGCGCCACGTGAACAGTTGCTGCGGCGCAAGCCCATGCCGCCGCGCAACTTCCGACACCACCGCACCCGGGACAAGCGTCTCTTCAATCATCCGGGCCTTGTCGTCTGCCGAGAACCACCGGCGACGGCCCGTTCCCGTGATAACCTCAAGCCGGCGCGCCGTCGTTGCCTCCGGCTTAAGCGTATGGTCAAGCGTAGACACAACACGATCTCTCCGATTCAGAGATCGTCACACTCGCCGATCGTAATCTTCAGGAAAAGGTGCGGTCAAAACACCGCTTACATTGCAACGCGAGCGACTCAAAGAAAACGCTAAGAACGTCTCACATTCAACCGAAATCAAGAATCAGCTTTGGCAATGAAATCAACGTTGATCCAACATTTCGAGGGAGAAATCACACGCGCCGCAATGTGAGCGTGGTCGGGGAAACGCTTTAATTGAGCGTGAGCAACATGATGAAACTGGATCACATAGCCGGTCAACCCGGAGCGCATCAAATCCAGCACGTTGGGCGCGAGCACTCCATAACTGCGACCGCGCCCGCTCGGTCTGGAGACGTCCTGCAAAGCATCGAGCGAAAGCTCGCCTCGCCGATGGCGGCTAAAGGTTATGATGAGCCGGTTTGGTCACGGCCCGCCAAACGGCTTCGGTCGCTCTAGCGGGACGAAAGCGCTCAAATGGGCTGGGTATGTCGACGCGCCGCCGCCTATGGTCGTGCCGGTGCTGATGCTCAAGTAGACGTCCTTCACTCCCCTGGGCGTTTTCAGCAGGATCCAGTTCTCGCTCACACCCCCTATGCCGATAGTCGTAAAGCGCATCGACTTGCCGAACTGCGAACAGGAGATTGGCTTTTCGGTCGTAAACGAATTCCAGGGACCATGCAGGGTACCCGATCTGCCGCCGGTCTTCGGAAGGCTTAAGCCAAAGCCCAGGCCGACCGCCGCATAGACGTAGGTGCACTTCAAATTGTTTTCCGTGTCCCATATGGAGAACAACGCGCTGGCAAACGCAATCCCGGCTCCAGCCCTGCCCTTCACGATGCGCTTGATGGCCGCTCTCGCTGCAAACGAAATCGAACCGTCGACCTCAAGCAGCATGGCTATCTTGAAATTTCGACTGACCTTTGGCTACGGCGGAACGGGTCGCGGCAAGTCTGGCTTTATGATCGGTTCGAAATAGACCTTCGGCAGCACCCAAAGGACCACTGATCTATCGTGATTTGCCGTCTGCGTATTGCCGATGGCGTGCGTCTGCATTTGCTCCGGGTGGTTGCCCATCTCGGACAGAGACTTCGCGACCGTAATCACGCGGTTGGCCGACGTCGTCATATTCCAATCGGCCGTACCGATCCGGCTCGCGGATCCCGTCATCCAGATCTGACCGGCGTCGTTCTCGAGTAGGGGGACCACCTTGTTCTTCAGAAATTCGAAATGCGCTGTCTTCAAGCCCCGAAACTGGTAGCCGGCAAAGTCATCGAAATCGAAATTCCAGAGCCGCGCGTGCAGAACTCCCACTCCTGAAAAATCCAGATCGACGTCAACCTTGCCCGGACCAGTCTTGTGGAACATGTCTCTTCGACCTGCAATGGACAAATAGGAACTCGTCGGCGATCCGCCGGACGGCGCAGGATCGCCTTGTTTTTAGTGCGGTCAGGAGAAGGAAGTTCATGAAATCGACAGCTGCAACGAAGGTTGTGATCATGTTCCCATTTCGATCTGGCGCCGACGCAATATGCGCTTGCGCAATACGTGACATCACTGTCGCGATCGCAGCAGCGACTTCCCACAGGGGCCCGCCAAGCGCTCGGCCTACGAGGCCTGACGAGACGGAATTTGCCGTAAGCACTCCCGCCTCGACGTCAGGCCGGGAGCACATGCGTTCGTCGATTGCCACAATGTAATCGTTTTTCTGAATTTGGTGGAGATCGCCGCGCGAAGACGACGTTCGGCCCGTTTCCCGCGGACGCGCGATCTGCAGAACGACGGAGGTGACGACTTCTGCGGTCGGCCGACAACTTATCCGCCAAACCGCTTGACCAGCTTTGAGCCTTTGGCTGCATCAATCTGGTGGGCGGTCAGGTCAGAGCCGGCGCTCAATCCTGTCGTCATGAGGTTCTTGACGCGCTGCGCCGCCTGCTTCTCATTGGAATAGTCTATCTCGACGTGATCAAGGCTCATCAGATGGCCAAGCTCGTGAGCCCAGGCGCGTCCATTGGCGTGGTCATTGCCATACCACTGGACGAAGCTTGCCGGCTCGGGTTGGCTATTGGGGTATGAGCTTCCGCCGGCGGACAGATTTTCAATCGAATTGACGAGGTAGATATGGACGGCATTGTCCGGATCGTGGCGCGAGGTAAGAACACCCAGCAAGAGCTGATCATTGCTGCGCGCGCTCTTTGCCATGTCGAGCGGCTTCTCCATCAAGCAATCGCTGATCACGAATACGACCTTGGCCTTTGACCAGATCGTATTGACCACGTCGAGCGCCTTTTTGGCCGTGTCGCTGCTCCATTGCCCGGGCTCAACGGTTCCCCTCTCGGCAAATGGCGTGATGTAAATCCTCAACGGAATGGCCATCAGCTTCTCCGACTTTCGGAATTGCGATGGTATCTCGTGCGCCGTCTTTCGAAAAGGGAGCGGCTTACATTCAACGCTTTCTGATCAAGCCGATTGGCGACTTGCGGTCCTACGACCTTCCGGCAGCGCCCATGACGCGACCGTCGCAATTCGGAGGACCGGTTCCTTCATTTCGACTTTACCGAATGACCAATTTCCGGGGCGAGCGCTTCGGCGGGAACATGAAGATGACGATCCTCACCTGCGGAGATGGAGAGTACAAGGTGCCATAGGGGCCGACGGTTGGTCGGCCGGAATGGTGAGCGACTTTTGTCCACCACTCGACTACCCGACTCTAGACCGCGTCTTACCCGAAAAGCGCGCAATGTTCCGCAAGCTTTACCACTTTAGGCTTCAGGCCTGACAGCTGCAAGGTTCTCGGCTGAATACCGTGGACCAGAGAGATTTGGCCGTTCTGCTGGTCGCCCGCCTCGGTCGACTGAACGTGAATCGGGTCACACGAGCATGTGACCCTGCGAACACGCGGTCCCCACTATTCAATATCGGCTATGAACTGAGGTCCCAGAAAAATATCCTGTCGTTTGTCACTGCGGAATACCAATCGCTAAAGTACATGTCGGCATCGTGTATCTGCCCATTTACCCAGACGTCCGTATGGCCGATGTTACCCGTGTCTGTGGGTTCAAATATGATCACCCCGTTCCGCTTACCCAGTTTGGATGTGTTCGGAAGCATCTGCCCGGAGCCATACCTGTTATTCAGGTACTGCCGAAGATCGAGCGTAGAAAAAATGTACTCCCAACCGCCATCGTCCATGAGAACTCGAACTTTTTTGACAAGCACGCCACCTTTTCCATAGTCTCCATCGCAATTCACATAGTGACCATCGATATGGTTGAGCGCCCAAGATATCTTCGAGGCGCATGTATTTTTATGCCCCGGTTCATCGTGGAACTTCTTTATGGAGCCATTGATCATGGTCTTGAAATCGTCGGTCATGCTCGGGTGGTTATTCAGCATTGTATTGTAGTATATGTTGATCAGTCCCACGATCTCACCCCCATAACAGCGTTTTAACTTAGCGGCACAGTATTCGATTACAGAAGTGCGCATACCCACCCGTGAGTTTTAGCAATCTTGGCCGGCAGTGGGCGGATCGGCCAATCCTGATGGGGAATGTGTCACGCAGACCCGAAAATCTCCGCAAGGAGACATTTATCTAGAGCCGGGCTTACGTTCAGAATGGCCCGATGCAGACTCGAACGGCATGCTTGAACACGGCTCTACACTATATCGGCTGAAATCTTCAGGGCAGGAAGAACATGAATGGCATTCCGCCGCCTTCCGGCTTGTTGCTTGCGCTGGCCTCGGGTCTTGCGGGTCTTGCAGGAGCAGCCTCCCTCTCCCTTCGTTCAAGTCTTGCGGACGGGGTCTGACGAAACTTGCGCTTCTCGCATTCATCGTCGTCATTCAGAAAATAACCTGCAGCGCAGGTAATCTTGACACAGTGATCGCCGTCGCGCTTGAGGCCCGATCCGCAAATCAAAGGACAAACCCGCGCCGACTTGAGCTTGATCGCATCGAGCGCATCGGCGCTCGCGGTCTCGGTATCGAACTTGGTGCTGGCGCTTCGATTGAACAGCTCAAGCGAGCGCCGCGACGCCGCATCCCACTCCCCACTGGCCAATCCCGTGAGGCAACCGACCCGGCGCAATTCGGTTTGCACCGATTTTGCCAGCTCGACTGGCGTAGGTGGCGGCGCGGGAGCCTGTGGATTGGGGAGCGCTACCACTTTTGTGTCCGTGTTTGCCTTCGCCTCTTGCGGTTGCCCTGTTGCTGATGGTGCAGCGTTCTTCGCGGCAGCTCCCGTTTCAGCCGCGACACGCCTTTGTTCGGCTTGAGCAGCCTGATGCTGCGCGGTTTCCTTGGCGGCCTCGGCGGCGGCCCGAGCTTCCTGCGCTGCTTTCAGATCCGAGGCAGCCTTGGCAAGTTGCATCTGTTGTGCGCCCTCGTTGACGAGCCGCGCCTGCTCCTGCTCGGCCTGACGCGCCTTTTCGGCCGCAGCAACACGCTTCTCCTCCGCATCGATTTTGGCGAGCTGAAGCTTTGCGAGACTTGCGTAGTAACCATCCGGATATTGGACGATGAAGAAGTTCAGTGCATCCTTGTTGCCAACCTGCATCGCGAGTTCGTAGTCGCGCCGTATTTCGGATCGCAGCGTTGGTGTTGGGGCAGCTTCCTTCGCAGCATCCTTGACTGGTTCCTTGGTAGGCTCCTTGGCGGGCACCAGCGGCACATCGTCGCCGCCAAGCGTGCCGTAAACATAGGGCTCCTGCCGATTGCCCGTCGCTTTCATGACGTCGTCGCGAACGAAGCCGAACACCCTGCGCAAATCCAGGCCCGGAGTCCCGATATATTTGACCAATGCGGCAGCGTAGGGACTGTTCTTGCTGTTGCCATCCGACGCTGTCGAGCCAGCCTTGGCGGCGAAGGCAACCAGAGTATTCGCCGTCGCCGGCTCAATTCGGGCAAGGCCCCGGCTGATGGACCGCGAGCCGACTGTCCGTTTCATCTTTTCCGAGAAAGGATTGTTGCGGCAAGCGTCGAGGATCACAAGTCGCAGTTGCTTTGCCGGTTCAATGGCCAGCATGACGCGATCGAGCGAAAACGCCTCATCGTACACATCCGTATCGCGCTCGAGGGTGGCGTCGACCGGGATCAGATAGTTCGTACCTTCTATCTCCATACCATGACCGGCGTAATAGATGACGGCCACATCTGCGTCGCGAGCCTGATCGGCAAAATCGCGCAGCGTTCGCCGCATCTCGATCGCCTGAAGATCCCGGCGGGTTTGCACAACGTCAAAACCTGCGTTCGTTAGTGTCGCCTCGACAATCGCAGCGTCATTGACGGGATTCGAAAGTGGCGCCGCGTTTTTGTAGGCAGAATTGCCAATGACGAGCGCGACGCGATTCCCCGCCCAGGCCGGCTGACAGAAAAGCAGCACAGGAAGAAGGAGGAACAAGATTCGGCGCAAATTCACGAATCCGTGCAAATCCATGGCAGTACTACTGTTTAATTGTGCGTTCTATTATTCGTGTCGCCACGACAGAATCGGTTCAATGCCAACTCGACGATCCGGAGGGCCCGGGGAATGTGGAACCGCATGGGACTGGCTAGTGTGGCGGCGCTCGGAGAAGTGACCAGCCAATTGACCTCTCCGGGGGCCTGGCGTCTAGTGAGGCAGATTTTGAGCGAGCGAGATCACTGCTGTGACTGACGCGAAGGTCGGCCAGGAGGGGACAGCCAGGAACCGGATCGCCGGCGGCGTCAATCCGTGGCTGGATTGGACCTCGAGGGCGGCCATCGTGATCGTCTATGGCGGGTCCGCTCTCATCGGTGCCGCCAGCATCCATCGCCTTCCGTTGGGCCGCCTGGACGACTTGCTGATGATCGCGGCCAGTATTGCCAACGTCCTGTTCCTCGGACTGGTTGCACTGACAACCATGACCCGGCTGGTCCCGACGATGAAGTCGAAGAGCGTTGAGATGCGGGTCTCGGCCTTGCTGGGCGCATTTCCGACCGTCGCACTCGCTTTTCTTCCGAAGGCAGAGCTCGGCCCGATCTGGTCAGCTCTGTCCACGACGTTGATCCTGGTGGGGATCTCGCTTTCTATCGTGGTGCTCCGCTGGTTGGGCAAATCCTTCAGCATTCTACCGGAGGCAAGGCGCCTTGTGACGGAAGGGCCTTATCGAGCCGTCCGGCATCCCCTCTACCTATGTGAAGGCATTGCGTTGGTCGGTGTCACACTTCAGGTCCTTTCACCGCTTGCGGTGCTCATCGCGATCATGGTTGCGATGATTCAGTGCCGACGAATGATCAACGAAGAGCGGATTCTACGACTGGCTTTCCCTGAATATGATGTCTATGCCGCGGCAACGCCTTTTCTGATCCCTGCAGGTCTGATACCCGCGAGACTCGGGCGGCGAGATCATCAGGCTGGGCCGGAGCTCTCGACCAAGGCGATCGATCCGCACGCCTGACACCGCGCTTCACATCCCCTCGATGTGCGACTCAGCGGAACCTTCGATCCATCACTGCCACGACCCTGTCGGCCCTCCAATTACATCACCGATACAGGCTAGAAAACTAATAATATCAATAGATTATAGTTGATCTTCACATTGACGAAAGGCGCGGATGAACGCGATCATCCTCAAAGCGGCGCAAGACGGGTCGGTGCCAACAATCTTCCGTGGTCTTTGAACGCGCTCACCGAATTATGCGACAACACTAGGAATGGATTGGTCTCGATATTGGTACTGTACGGAGATGTGGCAGCCAGTAGCTTGCGAATTATTTAAGTGAGGATTCTGGGCGGCCATCTTCGCGATGTTACCATTCTATGGGCATAGGTTGGATGTTCGCCATGAGATTATACAGGCACCTTCGAATTTTGCTTCTTCTTGCCGCTTCACTGTTCCTGGCCTGTCAGCCAGCTTGGGCGACAAAGCGCGTGGCTTTGGTGGTCGGCAATTCCACCTATCAAAACGCTCCACTGCTCCCAAATCCGGCTAACGATGCTGCAGCCATCGCTGCGACCTTGAAGGGCGCCGGTTTTGATGTCGTTGACTCCAGGCTCAACCTAGCAGCGACCGAGATGAGGCGCGCACTGCGAGAATTCGCCGATCAGGCGCGCGACGCCGACGTAGCCCTGGTGTACTACGCAGGTCACGGTATCGAGATCGACGGGACAAACTATCTGATCCCGACGGATGCGAAGCTTGAACGCGACACGGATATCTACGACGAGACGTTCTCGCTCGACCGCGTCTTGCTCGCAATCGAACCGGCGAGGCAGTTGCGGGTTGTGATCGTCGATGCGTGCCGCAACAATCCTTTCGCCGACACGATGAAACGAACGGTTGCTTCGAGATCGATCAGCCGAGGGCTGGCCCGGGTTGAACCCACGGTGTCCAATACGCTGATCGCATTTGCCGCGAAAGCCGGATTGACGGCGCTCGACGGCAACAGCAAGAACAGTCCCTACGCGGCAGCACTCGTGAAGTATATTGCAAAGCCGGGACTCGATTTACGCAGGGCCTTCGGCTTCATCCGCGATGACGTCTTGCAGGCCACCGGCAACCGACAGGAGCCCTACGTGTACGGCTCGCTCGGCGGCGAGGACGTTGCGCTGGTTCCTGCTCCCAAGGCAGAGACGCCGACGCAGCCGGCCAACTCCCAGTCGGAGGTTCGTCGTGATTACGAGTTGGCCTTGCAGCTGCGCAACAAGGCCGCCCTGAGCGCGTTCCTGGCCCAGCATCCGGACGGATATTACGCAGATCTGTCCAAGCTGCAGCTTAGGCAGCTCGACGCCGAGGACGCGCGCGTCGCGGCGACCGAGAAAGCGCGGCAGGCCGAACATCAACAAGCCCGGCTTGTGTCTGAAGGCGCCCATCGTGCCGACCAGGAAAAGGCGGCTGCGGATCTCAAGGCTGCGGAAGAGGCCCGTATTGCTGCCGAAAGGATAAAGCAGGCGGCGCAGGAGCAGGCAGCCGAGGCCGAGCGGAAGCGGACTGCATCCGAAACAGCAATAGTCGCCGCGCTCTCTGGGAATAAGCCGTCTCTTGAGAATGCGGCTGCGGATAAGCCTGCCGCATCCGTGCAGGGTGACAACGCCGTCAAGCTCGCCGGGCTGAGTGAGGAGCCGCGCCAGACCGATATCGCCAAGGCCGATATCGCCAAGTCCGTGCAAAGCGAATTGAGTCGCGTCGGCTGTTTCGCCGGGGCCGCCGATGGCCAATGGAATGCGGCTTCGCAGCGATCGCTGGCCCTTTTCAACCGGTACACGGGAACCAAATTTGACGCCAAGCTTGCAAGTCTTGACGCGCTTGACGCGATCAAACTCAAGGCGTCGCGCGTCTGTCCACTGATCTGTGACCATGGCTACAAAGCTGACGGCGACCAGTGCAGCAAGATCACCTGCGCAGAGGGCTCATTCCTCAACGACGACAACGAATGCGAGAAGCGGCGCGGGAAGAAACCGGTTGCCAAGCGCAATACGGATGATCGCCCGTCGCGCGCTGATCGTTCGGCCCGCGAGAGTCCGCAGCCGACAGCGGACGTTCCGCTGCGACCGGCGAGCCAGAAGCCGCAGGCGGATGGTTCTAGGCGCAGCGCATCAGGCGCGGCAGGGCAGATCTACTGTAACAGCCTCATGTGCCGCCCCGTCAGGCGCGGCTGTCATCTCGAATACCGCGGCGGAGGTGGCCCCCACGCCGATCCGAATGCCGAGGTCTGCAACTAACGCGGCGCGGAAGGCCACCTCCGCGTTATCAGGAGCTATTGGGGCGCGGGATTATCTCGAGCGTGCCGGGCCGCAGAGCATAACCTCGGCTCGGCGCGACGAGCTTTTGTCTGACCTGGCCGAAGCGGAGCGACCTGCGTGGTGGCATGTGAGCTTGAGCAGAAGGACGCCAACGCCTTTCCAGGGGTGACGCTCTTCACGAAACGGCTGGCGCCCGGCATGAAGCCGACGGCGGTCTATCTTCCGCCCAAGCACGCATCAGCCGCGACCAAGTTCGATGTCGTGATCTGGCTGCACGGTTTCTACGTCAAAGACCATGAATTCCTGTTTCACGTCGATCCTGCGCGGCTGCGTGAACAGGTGCGGGATTCCGGCAAGGACATTGTGCTTATTGCGCCATTTCTGGGCTACGAATATGCCCTTGGCGACGGCTTTGCCGGAAACTACAACGTGAAGGATCTGGCGGCCCCGAACTGGGGCGAACGCTACCTTGAGGAGATCCTTGGGGCGCTTGCCAAGTTTCTGGGTGGCTCCTCCACGTCCATTCCCCAACTCCAGATCGGCAAGCTCATCCTTGCGTGCCACTCGGGCGGCGGCAACGCAATGCGCCATCTCGTCGGAACCCTCGGAAGGTATCAGCCAAAGCTCACGGCTTGTTGGGGATTCGACTGCCTCTACGGAGTCAAAGCAAAGCCCGACGATGCTACGTTCTGGTACCAGTGGCTGTCGGGACAGAACGGTTGCACGCTCGAGATCGTGTATGGTCCGTCAACTCTCCCGCAATCCGTGAAGCTCGACCTGATCGGACGAGGGATGGCGACGATCGACGGCAATAAGGTGCAGCCCCAGCGCCCTGCTCTCAAGAGTCTCAGCGTTAGCGTCGGTCATTACGACCAATTCCCGGCATTTGGCCAGATGGTCAGAGTCAACGATCTGGATCCTGCTTTCGTGGATCGCTTCATGATTCCGCAGGTCGCCGACCAGCCCCGGCTGAACCACAAGCCATCGCCACAGCACGGGGAGTTCCTCCAACACGCGATCTCCAACGTTCGCGATGCTTTTCCCTTTCCGAAGGACATTCATTACATGATCGCCAGGGGTGGCTTTCTCAGCCGGCTGAGCAAGCTTTAATCTCGCCAAGCACTTTCCTTGCAGCGGCTTGGCTTACTTGATGGAATAGGATTTGACGTCGAACGACCAATTGTTCGACACCAATTTTCCGCTGCTGCTGTCCGGCACGCGAAGCTCGCTGGTCCACGCCGATAGATAGCTCAACGCCTCGGCCTGGCCTTGGAGCTTGCGGGGCAAGTCGGGCAAATCGAGCAGTTGCACACGCCGCTCGCTCAGGATCGCAACTATCACTGCGGACCCGGTCGGCGGTGCGACGACATACTCAAAACCACGCTGCCGCGCCGCTAGGGTCGGGACAATGAATTCGACGCCAGGCTTGACGAGATTGATGTCGCGTCCGTCCGGCTGCGCCAATAGTTCGGGAGTCGGAAAGATCTGGGACATCCGCCCTTCCGCATCGACATCGACAAGGATGAGATATCCCGGCTTCCTGACGGTCACACCGAACGACACCTTGCCGCCGACGCTGACGGTCTGACTCGGCAGGATCTCAAGGGACACACTTGCGGTATCGGCTTTCCCACGTGCCGCCTGTACGGGCCAAAGCCATGGTGCGCTCGTCGTGATGACATGCAGCGATGCCGATGGCAGCGGTGCTGCGGCCCCAGCCCCGGTTCCCGCCATCAGCAGCAGAAGCGCGAGCCATGATCGCTCCTTGTGGACCGACTTAGATGATGGCATGGCCTGCTTCCCCCAGACATCAGGGAGCGCTGAAAAAGCCGATCGAGGCGATCCGCGCGTCCGCAGGCAAGTAGCGCTCGAGGCCCTTGATCACCTGCCCTGAGGCACGGCGCCGGTTGAGCTGCATCAGGACCTTCTCAAGATCGACCATGCGCTGCTGCGAGGTCACTGCAACGATCTGCTCCGCACCGAACGGCTCACCCACCCTGAGCGGTAGACGCAAGCTCGCCGATAGGGCGAGCGCAGCATCAGAACCCACCGGATACAACATTTGGATGGTACCGTCGCCGGACACATTGAACAGCAGTACCGCCCGTGATGCCACGTCAGACAAGTCAACTTCGACAGTCTGACCAGCGCGCTGCTGTCGATCATCCGGCCAGATACGCATCATCTGCGGCGACCGGGTTGCCATGCGCTTGAGTTCACGGATTGCTGCGGTCCGGTCGACCACCGTCGGCAACCCGGCAACGTCCACCCCATAGGCGACTACATCACCCCAGGCGATCACGTCGTGGGACACAGGATCCCAGATCAGGTCGGGATTGTCCGTCGGTTGAACGGCCTTTATCGTGACATCCTTCGCCGTCACGCCCGCGAAATAGTTGGTCTTGCCGTCGAGAGCTGCCAGTCGGATCGGCGACGCGAGGCGGAGGAGCGATGGCGAGGCACTGGTCGGCGCGGCACTGCCCGGAGCTTCACCGATCGGACCTGCATTGGGCGCAGCGGCAAGGCGCGGAACGGTTGGTGCCTTGGCCGTGGCAGCCGATGACCCAGGCGCCTGTCCTTCAACGGGCGCCGCCGCTCCCGCTCTCGCCGCCGGCCCTTGGATCAGCACCACACCACGCGTCAGTTCGAAGGCGACGTCGGTTTCCGGAGTCTGGGCCGGCGATGATATCGTCACGACGCTCTGGCGCTGGTCCGAGAGCTGATAGACCACCTGCCGAACATTGCTGAAGAGCTCCTTGAGCGTCACCTTCCCATCGTGATTGATGTCCGCGCTCCCCTCCACCGCCCGCGCGACGGCATAGCTGAGAGCCCCGCGCAGGCCATCTATCCCGGGAATCCGAACTTCCGGCGCCTTGGTGTAGCGATCAACCGCAGCCAGAAACGCCGTGTGGTCGAGGTCGAGCTCGGACTTCGGATCATTGCTGTCTGATACCGGCTTCAGTTCGTCGACCAGCAACGTGTAGCGCGGCACCTGCCGGAAGCTCATCTCCGCAGCACGCGGATCGATATCGCGCACCATTCCGCCTCCATGGCAGGTGTCAGCCACGAAGATCACCTTGGCACCACGCAGCTCGAACTGCCGAATGAAATGATTGAACTCGCCGCCCAGAATGCGCTCAACGGACCCGGCTGGTGTGGTTTCGAAGCCCGGCAACAGGAACACGTTCTCCATCCCATCGGGTTCCGAGCCTTTGACGCGCTCCGGCTCCTGGGTGCCGTGACCGGCGATCGACAGAAAGATAATGTCGTTGCTCTTTGTTCGCTCTACGAGTGCGCTGATCTCGCGCAGGACGCTTGCTCTGTCGGCCTGCGCGTTGGTCAGTTCGACCACATCGCCAACACCCATAGACTTCAAGCTGGACACGATGTCCGTGGCGTCGGCGACCGCACCCTTCAGCTTTCGCACGTGCTGGTAGTCATCGACGCCTATCACGAGCGCGCGCACGGCTGCCCCGTCAGGATTGCTGATCGATAGGCCGCCCGCCGCATGCGCGTGCGGAGTAGCCAGACCCATTAACGCGGCGAGTCCGACAGTGGCGCATAGCCGTCCGATCTTGCAATCAAGTCCTCTGGGCATTCGCATCGTGATCCACCTCGCCTTCATGCCTACCCATTCGTAGCGCGAACGACCCACGTGGTTCAGCGCCTCTTGCTTGCCGTCTTGCGGCCCACCGGCGCCTCGGTCTCTTCAAAGGCGCTCGCCGAAACCGTCGTCTGATCATCCGCAAAGGCACGAAAGCGGACTGGAGCGTAGCCGCGCGCGAGCAGGCTCGCCAATGGATAGACGTTGCGGCAGACGCGGCCGTTACAGCCACCGGTCGAGGATTCCATCACCTCAGCCTTGCGATCAGGCGTGAACCGCAAGAACAACATCACGTGCGAGCCCGGCTTATTCAGCGCATCACCAGGCTTCAGGTCCCAAGGATTTGCCACGGGTGCTGCGATCGCGGGGATGGCGGCGGTCGTGTAGTGGACGGAGAGTCCCCAGGCGGCACTGACGAAGGCCGAACAGTCAACGCCCGCCACATCCGGCCGCGGCGCGTTGCGGGTGCAGACATTGCCAGCCAGCGTCCCGCTCTCGATCCGCTGCCGGAAGTTTGCGAGGGAACCGTGGCAGCCCCAGCAATAGGGTACGCCGCGCACCTCCTGGTTCACCTTGCCCTGGAGGTACCACGGCCGGCGAATACGGTTGAAGCCGCTGCATTGGCTGTCCGGATCGCTGCCGTAACTCGCTTGCGTCAGCTTCCACTGAACGCCCTCGAATGCAAACGCGGTCTCGATCGCCTGCTGGCGATTGGACGGCCGCACGGCGGCCGTCGCGTTGAACTTCACGTCGGGCTGTGCCGCCGGCGCGCCTGCTGTTCGCGACGGCCGCACGTCGATGACCGAAACGTTGCCCAAGGGACGGAAGCCAACGCCAACCACTTCGATACCGTCCGGCTTGGTCCGCAGGAAATAGACATCGCCATCGCCCGAGACCGTCACGAACCGTCTGGTCAGCGGGGTATTCTCCAAAGGCAGCTCGTAAATTCCCTCGAGGCGTCCGTTCGCAGCATACCGCACGACGAATGTGGAGGCGTTCTTCCCAGATGGCGCAATGTCCTCGGCCAGCACGTAGAACCGGTCGCTGTTATCAATCTCGAGAAACTCCACCGTGCCGAGCTGGTTGCGCACGCGCAGGCCGAGCTGGCCAATGGTCTCGTTGGTGACCATGGTTTGGATTTCGATCCGCACGCTGGCATTGCCCTTGTCCGGAAGGATGTCGGCGATCACCGAGCCCTTGCTTCTTGATGCAACATATTGCCTGTCGGGCTGCCGCGTCGTCTTGATGATGGCCGCTCGGGTATTGTGATCTAGCAAGTCGGTTGCGCTGCCGGGCGCCTGCGATCCCATCTGGGCGAAGGCCGAAACAGCGACCTGATCATCTGTGCCACGGCTCGAGACCTCCTCGAGCTGGATCTCGTCGCCGCCGAGCCCGCGCGTGGATTGTCCCGGCGCCGCCTTGAGGGTCCGCACGCCGCCGTCCCAAACCATGATGTCGTCGTTGCGGACGACGAGGTCGGTCGGCTGGACGTCCTTTGGCATATTGAGAACGTCAGGATCAGAATTCGGCTGTTTGGGATTGAACTGGAGAATGCGGCCGTTGACCTGATCAAGCACAAACAGGTTGCCCTGCCCGTCGGCACTCAGCGCTTGCGGGCCCGCGAATTCCACGTCCTCGCTGGCCGGGACAACGCCGACCATAGAAGCGGCCGAGCCGCCGGCAAAGCTCCGTACGACAGTATCGTCGGCATGCGCTCTGGATACGAACATGCCAGCGCCAACGATGAATACCCAGATCCAATGAGTTGGACGAAGCATGTTCGCCTCGATGTACCCCGAACCGATTGCCGCGCCGGATCGACTAATCCGAGATGCCGTTAATGCGGCGCGTCAATTAGTGGTAAGCAATCTCAATCGCGTTCAATTCTATCACTGTACGGTGATAGTCCGAACTGCTTCAGCGTGCGGTGCAAAACCATGGCCAGAAATAGATTTGAGCAGGTCAACGAGGTCCAGCCTGACGCGATCACGCTGGTCCTTAAGCGCGACAGTGACGGCGTCTCCGGATCGATGGTGCTGCCGGCCGCCGCGAGCGGGGGGCGGCTGACCACTGACCAGGTCAGCGCCCCGATGCCGGCCCAGGACGCCTTTCGCGGCGCGGTCCGGCTCGCCAACGACGTCAAGCTCGCGATCGTGGTGTGCGATCCAGATGGCGTCTGGAAATCAGAGTGGGGCGATCTTTACCGGGCGATTGACTGACCGCCGGATGGAACCGGCATATGCTGCGACGCCGCATTGAGGCTGGCATGGTGAACAGACCATTGACCCGACTGCCGTTCGGGGTACGGACCTTGATGGTCGCGCTATTGGTTGCGACCGGCTCGCCGGCGCGCGCCAACGACTCGGCCGCCGAATTGTCGATCGGCGGGCTCCAGTTCGTTCGCACCAACGACGTGGCCATGGAGAGCGAGGAGCTTCGTATCGGGCTCGACAGGATCAGTGTTCGCTACCAATTCACCAACGTCACCACCAAGCCGGTTGCGCTCACTGTTGCCTTTCCGCTGCCCGACATCGACCTTTCGGAGGCCGAGAACATTGCGCTGCCGTCAGACGATCCGATCAACTTCGTCGACTTCGAGACCAAAGTCGACGGCAGCCCGGCACCGCTGACCATCGATCAGCATGCTATGGTCGGCAACAAGGATGTCAGCGCCCTGCTCCGTGAGCTCAAGCTGCCGCTGCTGCCGATCGGTGGCCGCGACATCCGGGTGGCCGACCTGCCGGCGGCGACCCGAACCCGGCTCGTGGACGGCGGGCTTGTGATGCCTGCTGGCATGAGCGACAACGGTCGGCAACAATATGCGCCGGGCTGGGTTATCAAGACTGCGGCGGTGCGCAAGCAGGTGTTTCCGCCCTCTCGCACCGTCATCGTCGAACACCAGTATCGGCCGAGTGTCGGCTCCAGCCCCGACACCATCCTGCGCTCGAGCTTGCGCAGGAGTAGCGCTCTCAGTCGGGAAGTCGCGCGTTATCGGAAGGAGTACTGCGTCCAGGATGCCTTCCTCGCCGAGCTCGACAAACGTGCAGGCAGCAGCCAGGTCAACACCGCGAAGCTGCAGGAGCGGCGCATATCATACGTGCTCAAGACTGGCGCGAACTGGGCCGGGCCGATCCGGTCGTTCAAGCTGACGATCGACCCAGGCGACAGCGACCGCTTGGTGAGCTTCTGTCCGGGGCGACTCAAGGCATCCTCCGCCGGAAGCACGCTTGAATACACGGCAGGCGATTTCAAGCCGGATGCCGACCTGAAGATCCTGGTGATCGGAAAGTTCTGAGTGCGCCGATCAGTTCGTGAGCAGCACGTAGCGCGCGGCCGCGACGATCGTCATCTTGTTGCGGTGGGCTTCGCTCAGCGCCTGCAGGAAGAATGTGTCGGCCGCCATCGGTCGCGGCTGGCGCAACGAGTCCAAAACCTGCGGGGTCGCCACGACCAACAGCAGTTGCGGACCGCTCGCGCGCCCTGTCGGAAGCGTGAACGAGAGCGAATCAATGCCCGGCTTGAGAAGATAAGACAGGCTTTGGACCTCGCCGCGATCCGACACCATCAGCAGTTCCACCACGCGGTTGGCGAAGTTCTCGACGGTCCCGTTGAGAGTTTCGCCGGCCTTCAGCTCTGTCGCCGACAGGTTGATGCGCGGCGCTCTCGCCTGATCGCTCCCGACTTGGCTCAAGAACTTGACGGCCGGACATTGCGCCTCAGTCACCTGCCTGACGCCGACCGAGGCCTCGAAGCCCTGCTCACGCCGGAACGCCTTGTCGAAGCTATCGAACGGGGCGGTCGAGGCGCCGAAGCCCTCGATGACGGCGGCGTTCTGGCTCACGGCAACCGGCAGGATAAAGAAGCAGTCACCGCCAGAATACTCGGCCACATATTTACGGATGCGCTCGGCTCGCCCCGGCCCATCGAGCGCCGGAGACGGTGTCACCGTTGGCTGCGCGGGCAGCTTCACTGGCTCCTGGCGTCCGGCCTGCGGTCCACCAGGCTCGACCTTCGGCGGCGGATTTGTTCCGGCGAGTTTCGGAGGTGGCGGCAAGGCGGCCACGCCGGTCACCGACCAGACCAGCCTGTAGAAGGCATATCCGCCCCCACCAAGCAGGAGCAGAACCGCCACGACACCCGCCCCCAGCCAGAGGCCGCGCGATCTCTGCGCAGTCGATGGCACCCTGTCCTGCGGCACAGACGCCGCGTTCTCCGGCCGCCACAGCGGATCGAAGCCGTACAACGGCGTTGCGGGTGCCGAACCGGTCGGCCTCCAGTTGGCGACCTCCGCCATAGTCGGACGCAATGCCGGATCGGGCTGCAGCATCCGCTCCAGCAAAGGCCGGATGCGCATATCCACCGCACCGAGATCGGGCACACGGCGGCGCTTCTCCACCAGTTGAAACTGGCTGCCGCCCATGTCGAGCTTCTGTCCGGTCAGCGCATGGAACAGCACGAGACCGAGGCTGTAGATATCGGATTTCGCGGTGACCTCATTGCCGTACAACCCGACCTGTTCCGGCGATGCGTAGTTGTCCTTGCCAGCGAAGCCCGAGCCGATGATTGTCTTGTCACCCATCTGGGTCGACCGGGCGATGCCGAAGTCTATGATCTTGGCCCGCCTGACATCGTCGAGCGGGACGATGATGTTGTCCGGGGAAACGTCGCGATGGATGATGCCGTGCTCATGGGCAGCGTCCAAGCCCGATGCGACGCGCTGCATCAGCTTGACTAGCGCCTCGAAGGTCAACGGCCCCTCCTCGAGCATGTTCGAGAGCGAGCGGCCGTTCACGAACTCCATCGCTAGATACGGTCGCTGCAGCACCGGCTCCACGGTGAACAGGAAGTAGCGAACGATCGCGTCGTGCGGAAGATTGTGGAGCGCCGCGGCCTCTCGCCGGAACAGCGCGAGCGCCGCCTCGTTGTCGACCATGTCGGGCAGCAGCATTTTCACCGCAACCGGCGATCCGGTCTGGATCTCGCGGCATTTGTAGACCTCACCCATGCCGCCCGCGCCGATCACCGCTTCGATCTCGTAGATGCCGTTGAGCCGGGTGCCGGGCGGCACACCGCGGTAGGACGATCGGAACGGATCGTTCGGCGTCATGGTTGCGGCTCCCGATCGAGCGGCGATCTCGTCGGCTCGCTGCATTGCGGCATAAGCAGCCGCACGATCACAATCGTCACGTTGTCGAGCCCGCCGCGATCAAGAGCCAGCGCGAGCATGTCATCGCAGGCCGCCTGAGCCCGTCGCGTGGCCGCGTGCTGCAGGATCTCATCGTCCTGCAGGTGCCTGGTCAGGCCATCGCTGCAAATCACGAAGATGTCCTCCGGCTCGGCCGGGCCTGTAACCACCTCGAACTCCGGATTATCGGCGACGCCGACGGCCCGGGTAATGGCATTGCTTGGCCAGTCCTTCACATCTTCGCGCGACAGCGCACCTTCCGCGATCAAATTCTCCAGTTCGCTGTGGTCACGGGACACCTGTGTAATGCCGCCGCGGCTGATCAGATAGACCCGGCTGTCGCCCGCCCATATGCAGGCATAATAGCCGTCGCGCACGAGCAGAACCGCAGCTGTAGTCCCGACGGTGGCACCCTGTCGTTCCTGACTAAGCGCCAGGATCTGCTGGTTTGCGCTGAACAGCCGTTCCTCGCATTGTGCCAGCAGGTCCGCGGCGGACTCTGGCGCCCCGATCACATCGAGCGACTGCACCACGATGCGACTGGCGAGATCGCCGGCCTCATGACCGCCCATACCATCAGCAACCGCCCACAGGCCGACGTCGGTTCGTACCAGATAAGAATCCTCGTTCCGCGTCCGGACCCGTCCGGCGTGGGTGACGCTACCGACATCGAACAAGTATGGCATGTGTACCATCACGGGTCATCCTGTCCCGGATGCGGCGCCGTCGAGATCGCCGGTCAGCAGCGTGGAATAGTGAAATGGATCCGGCAATCCGCGGTAGCACAGCGCCATTGGCGGAAAGTCGTCGCCTCCGGTGGTCCACCAGAAGCTGGCCGCGGCGTAGACCTGTGGGTTGGCGGCGCAAAGTGCGGCAAACGCCCCCGCGAATGCGTCGACTGCCGAAGGCCCCCCCATTGCTGCGGCCCCGAGCGACGTGATCGGCGGATCGTCGGCGACGGTCGCCTGCAGCCGTGGCATCGTGAGACGATCGAGTGCCTCCGAGATCTGCTCGAAGGTTGCGGACCGATCCAGGGTCGCGAGCAGGAATGTCTCCGCTTGCCCGAACCACTCCTCCTGCGGATCAACATTCGGCGGCGGAAGCAAGGCACCCTCGTCCGTCACCACGTGCAGGGTCAATGGATAGTACCGCCCCACCCCGTCGAGCGAGGGCATGATCGCACCCGCCACCGTGGTGCCGCAGATTGCAGCGCCGAGCCAGAATCGCCAAACCGGCGCGGTCAGGAAGGCCTGTTGCCAGCCTGAACCAAGCTGGTGGCGACTTGCCGACACCGCAGCCTGCACCCACGGCTCCCATGCTTCGAGAAAACTGCGCGGAGTCGCGATCGCGATGAAATCGCGCTTCGCGCCGATCTTGCCGAATAAACCGCAACGCATGGTCATATTCCGGTCGGGCAACGAAACTCGCGGAGCACTGACAGGTTCAACGGATTGCGCAATGATCCGGTCGAAATCTGATAGTTGAGCTCGCGCCCGGCGACGATGAAAGTCGCGCTGGCAGTCTCCGCCTTCGCCACCAACGATCCCGCCTCCAGCATCCGGAACAACGACCAAGGACCGATGCGCTCAAGCACGGATGGCGGGCCGGTGTCGTTGCTGACTGAAATTGCCGTCCGCGGCGATGGGCCCGGCCATAGGACCGTAGTTGGCGAGTTGCTCTGCGGCTGTGGCGGTGGCGTAGGTTGCGGACCGCCGAACAAGGACGAAGGGGCTGATCCGGGAATGGTTGGGCTCGCAATCGTGGTGCCGCCGATCTCGGTCTTAACTATCACGCCTGGCCCCGGTGCCCCGGGGGGTCGGATCGCGAATGAAACGGCGGGCACACCGCCGCCCGTCTGAAAGAACGCATCCCGGATATAAGCCGCATTCTGGAATTGTTTGAGCGTGTCGGGCGAGAACGACCGGCCAACGGGGCTCTCCTTTCGCCAAGCCCAGTCCGACCGCGACGTGTCGGCATAAGGTGCGAGGTACTGGGTGAAGAACTTGTCCATAACGCCATTCGGACTGAACAATTTGGCAAAATCTGCCAGCGGTACTTCCTGGCCGCTGCTGCGGATAAACGGGTACCGGTTGGTCACGGTCTGTTGGCAGATCGGCGTGACCTGATCCCGCAATGTTTGCAGGATTTGCCCGGCGGTTGAAGCCGCGATGCTGCCTTCGAACTCCGCGGCTGCTGCTCGCAGCATATCGGAGAATGGCGGCGGCATGCGCGAGGCATTGTTGCGGAGCGCTGCGACCTGAGTCTGAAGCGCAGCTGTGGCCTGTGCGGTCAGTTGGGGATTCTCGATGATCAGCGTCAGATTCTGAGCGATGTCGTTCAGGTTCGAGACGGTCGAGTCGATCGGCCGGCGGGTGCTCTCGCCTTCGAGCGCCGCGTGGTAAGGTTTGAACTGCGCCTCGATCATCGCGCCAGGCGGCCCATCTTGGGCATTCGTGAAGAGTGCTGGCGCCGGTGCGGCAGCTGGGGCCGAAGCGTTCGCCGGCTTCGCCCGTTCCTTGGTGAGCACCGTCTCGTCGCGCAGCGATTCCAGAATTTGCCGCATCGGCGAGGTCGGCGCCGAAAGCGCCCGCAGCACCTCATATTTTGGCTTGTCGGCGAGCAGCTTCTTCAGTCGCAGGCTCCCGAGCGCCGTTCGCCAGGTCGTCACGAAATCGTTGGAATAGATGCTGAGCAGATCGCCGGCCAGATTGTCGTACTGCTGGTCGATGGCCGACTGCTGGCCGGCATCCCCCAAAACCCATCGCTCCCGCTTCATCCGCTCAGACAATCCGGACAGCCGGGTAACGAACTTCTGATGGAAGCCGTTATACGTGAAGAACTCAGGTACCCGCACGGCGTCCAAAGGCTGCCCCGTCGTGGTTTCGAACACGACACCCATGTCGGGTCCGCCATGGCGGCTGGCGATCCAGTCGCCAGCGATCGATGCGCGAGCCTCCGATTTCAGAAACTCGTAGGCACGTTGCGACACGCTCAGGCGCGCCAAGGAACTCTGGGCCTGCTTGATCAACCGGCCGTCGAGTTCGACCAGCGGCTGCTGTTCGGTCTCGAGATCGAACATTGCCACGAGGTTCTCGTCGAGCAGACGCCGCCCTTCCGCGTTAGTGGCGCCAGGATAAAGGTTATCCGCCCAGTCACGTTGCATCCAGGAGCGGATCAGCTCGCGGTCCGGCGACTGCAGGCCGCCGACCATCAGATACACCTTGAGCGCCTCATAGACGAAGGCAGGCTCGTTTATGCGTGCATTTAGCTGCTCCTCCAGGCGATACAGCAGGCGCGGACGGAACATGCGCTCAAGCGCCGTATGATAGGCCGCCTTCGAGGGCGACAGCAGCCGGGCGTGCTGACTGAGCCCGTAGCGAGCCGACAGAGGCACCGACTCGCCGCGCGATCCGTAGCCTGCCGGGGCGTTGCGCAGCCGGTAGAGTAGGGGCAACACCTTGTCGAGATCATGATCGGCAATCAACGTCTGCTTGATAAGTGGTGCGCCGGCGGCCGCATACTCGCTATCCGCCTGCAGGCTTTGCTCGATCAAATCGGAGTTCCGCTTGTAGCTCATCAGCCAAGCTGCGATCAGTCCGATCGAGACCATGCCGATCAATGACAGGGCCGCGGTTTTCAGGATCAGCGCGCGGCGCACCGCGGCACGGTCGGTCGAGACCCAGTCGGCTTCGCCGATGATGACCTTGGAAATCAGATCGGCGAGGAAGAAGCTCTTGCCCGTGCCCGAATAGGATCCGGAACCGACCTCCTCAGCGCCGAACGTACGTGCCAGCGACCCGATCAATTGATCGATCGGCGTGCCCTGCTGCGTACCCGAGGTAAGGTAGAATCCGCGCAGGTTCGCGTTCACGTGATAGCGCGTCGGCTCGAAGATCTGATTGAGGAAATCGTGGATCTGGGGCTTGAGCCGCGCCATCTGTGCCGGAAAGCCGAATAATTGCACGCGGTGCTGGGGCGTTGGCTCGTCCTGCAGACGGTCGAGCGTCTCCTCGCTCAGGCGCTCCAGCAAACGGTCGAACTCGACCGGGATCTGCCCCACGAGATTCTGGGTCTTGTCGGCGGTCTGGAACGTGGCACCCCAGACCTGGCGGCGGCCGACCTCCCCGAGATAGGCGAAATATTCGGTGAAGCCGGCAACGAGATCGGCTTTGGTAAATAGCGCGTAGACCGGGAAGCTGACCTTGAGTCTTTGATGTAGCTCGAGCAGGCGCATCCTGATGGCATCGGCGTGAAGTGCGAGCTCCTGCTTCGGAAGCGTCAGGATGTCTTCGATACTGATGGCGACAAGGACGCCATTGATCGGTTGGCGCGACCGGCTTTTCTTCAGGATGTCCAGGAACGCCAGCCAGCTGTCCCTGTCGGCCTTGCTATTGGAATCCTGGGTAGTGTAGCGGCCCGCGGTATCGATCAGCACCGCCTCCTCGGTAAACCACCAATCGCAGTAGCGGGTACCGCCGACTCCCGCGATCGCCGCGGGCGTCGCCCCGCGCGCGAGCGGAAATTTGAGCCCGGAATTGACCAGCGCCGTGGTCTTGCCGGCGCCGGGCGGACCGATGATGACGTACCAGGGCAGATCATAGAGATAGCCCGACTTGTTGCCGCTGGCGGTCTTCAGCGTCGCGAGCGCATCCTTCATGCGCTCCTTAAGCACCGGCTCATCGCTAACGGGCTGATCCGCACCAGCGATGCCATCGGCAATCTCCTTGGCGCGCGTGCGCCGCTTGAACAGATTGAGGCCAACGATGCCTGCCACGACCGTGGTGAGCAGCAGAATAGCGATCTGCCGGACGATATGGTTCTCCAGCGGCCGCCAGTCGCCGAACGCGATGAAGGGACCGGCGAAATAGATCACCGCTCCGAGCGAGCTGAGCCCGACTCCGTAGAGAACGATGCGGAGAATGTCCTTGGCAAGCATCTAACCGTACCTGTCGCAAACCACCTGACCCGGCGGTATCTGCCTATTCGCTGCGTTCGATAAAGATCTCGACGCGCCGGTTCTTGGCGCGTCCCTCGGGTGTCGTGTTGCTGGCGATTGGCGCATCTGCTCCTTTGCCCTCGACGTCGACGCGCGAACCATCGGTCAAGCCAGGCTTCAGTGCCGCGGCAACCGCCTTGGCGCGCTCGACCGACAACTCGAAATTTGTCGGGAAGCGGACTGTGCGGATCGGCGAACTGTCGGTATGGCCGACGACCCGGATCCGTCCCGGCTCCTTGTCGAGGGTTGCTACGACGCGGAGTGCGATCGGCTTGAAGCCGTCGAGGATGGTCGCCTGGCCCGATGCAAACAAGGCCAGGTCGCAGACCCTGATCACGATGAAACTGGGGGTCTGGTCCGCCGTCATGGCACAGGCGGTGTTCTCCTTCGCGAGCGCGTTGCGGATGCGCTGCAACTGGGTGATGCGATCCGGTGGCGGCGGAGGCGGAGGCGGCGGCGGCGGTGCAACGACCTGGCGCTTGAGCTCGATCGGCCCGGCCGGATGGAGCGCGAGCGCCACCTCGGCAGCATTCTCTGCTCGGCCAGCGAGGAGCGTCCGCAGGACGAAATAGGACCCAGTCAGCAGCGCGGCGACGACGGCCGCCACGAGCCAGACCGGAACGCGCAGACGCTGTCGGCGCCCCGCCAGCGCCTGCCCGCGCCAGTTGGGCGACAAGTCGCTCATCGTCTTCGGTCGGACCCGGCGCAGCAATTCATAGAGGTTGCGCTGGATCAGCTGCAGGTTCGCAAGTCCGCCCCCTGAGGTCCGGTGGATACCCTGAAAACCAAGCGCAAGGCAGGCGTGCTGAAGTTCGAGGACCGGATAGTTGACCAGTGGATCAACCTTCAAATGGTCGAGGATCTCAAAGAAGCGGACGCCGCCGACACGCTCGCCGAAGAACCGGCTCAGCATCGAATATTGCGTCCAGACGTGACGCTCCTCGGTTGGGATGTGCTGCACGATATCGTCGGCAGTGGCACACAGGATGTATTTCGCTGTGTTGGCCTGGTGCTCGGAAATGCCTGCTGAACGGATGTCCTTCTCAAAGAACTTGATGGCGTCTGCGACCTGCTCCATCAGGCTCGCGAATGACGCGCGCATGAGGGCCACCCGCAACCGACCGAGGAGCTGCAGCAACGGACCCGCAGCGCGCATCACCGGGTTGGCATTTGGCGCGACCAGATCGTCAACGCGCAACGGCGGCCCTGGCGGCAACATGGGTTGCGGTGCCTGGCCTTGCGCGGGTGTCGATATCCATTCCTCGGCTGGATGGCTGGCCGGCGCGGAAGCGTAGTTCGAGCCCTGTGGAACGGGCGAAAAGGACGATGGTGACGCTGGTGCGCCGGGAGAAGGTACGGGTGATGGCGAATAGGCCGGACGTGCTGCAGGCCCCTCGCCCGGCGGAGGCTGAGAGGTCGGCGTCGGCGGCAACTTCCCACCGGGGTTGGGACGAATGATCGTCCGTTCTCCCCGACCGAAAGGATTGACCGGCTTGTCCCTGTCGCTCATGGCCTGTCTTCCAGGATAGCCCAAAGATACAGCTCAAGCTCCGGCCAATCGCCGGAGAAGTGCATTCCGATCGAGGCCGCCGTGCTGAACTCGGGCCACAGCGGCGACTTGCGGTCGAGATAGAAATAGACGTGATCCGTGATGGCCCGGATATGCGGCGGCGGCGTCGGCAAATGCGCCAACGTTAGGCCCGGCAAGTTTGCGTGCACGATCTCGTTCATCTTGGTGTTCGGTCCAACCTTGAAGAGGTGTGGGAAATCGTTCTGGATCTCCACAAGCGGCCGCCGTGCGGCAACCTCCAGCACCAGGGTCGCATTTCGGAATAGTGCTCGATCGCGGATGGGCGATACGAACGCATTCTGTGCGCGCTCGATGATCTCCAGGCGGATCGCCCGCCGGCCCAACCGCGCGCTCAAAAAGTCCTGGATGTCGCTCACCAGGGGTGTGAAGACGTTCTCGAGATCGTCGTGATCGTACGCCGGATAGTTGCGCGCCCGCCGTTCCGCCGTGGAAAATGTCGCAAGTTCACCCGCGAACCTCAGCAATTCCTCGTACAGGCGCTCGGGGTGCACGCTGCCGGAGCACTGGAAATGAGTCAGCACGGGAATGGTACGGTTCAGCACTTGCAGGACCAGATAGTCGACGCTCTGCAACCCACCGCCGGATGACGGATCGACCGCGTAACGCGCCAGCTCGTCGAGTTTAGTCTCAACCCAGCCGATGATGCGGTTGAGCCAGCCATCGATGATCGGATGCGCGGCACAGACCAGCATCGGCGGCACAAACTTGTCGTCGAACAGGATATTCTTGTCGCGCACCTCAAGAATGCGCGCGATGCCGAGGCCCATGTATCCCGGCTTGCTGGTTTTACGCAGTTCGAACGACAGCCTGGGATAAGCGATGTCGATCTCTTCCTCGATGCGTAGCGCCGAGGTCGAGTCAATGAAGGTTTCCGAAGTACGAACATAACGACTGGCGCTGTCGGTGCGGTCCTCATCGACCTCGCGGGTGTTTGGCGCCGCGACCGGCATCATCAGCCAGACGATCTGGCCCGCGGCCGTCTCCGGCACATCGATCGCATCGGGAATTGGGCTGTCCGCAGGGATATCGAACGGCGTACCGTCCGGCATGACGCCGGACGCACTGCGCACCGCGAATTTGCTCTGTTCGGTAAGATCTTTATCGATCTCTAGCTGGGCAAAGCCCCAGGGGTATGGTGTTGTGTAGCGAACGCGCTTTTCCAGCAAGTGTTCGATGTAGCGGTCGTTCTGCTGCAGATGCTGCGGCCGCAGAAACAAACCTTCCGACCAGAAAACCTTGCTGTACCAAGACATTCCTATATCCACTTAGAAATTGTCGGCAACCACGTGGTCGCCGATAGTTTACTTTGAACCGGGCTTGTCACCGCGGTCGTAATAGTCCGAGAAAAGCAACATAAAAGTTTCGATCGGCGCGCTGTTGTCGCGGCCAAGACGCGCCTTCCAGCGCGTCAAGAACTCATCCCAGAGTTTGCCCTTGTTCGTGCCGAGCCAGGAGCTTGCGCCACGCTGAAGCTCGAGCTCGCGCGCCATCAGCGTCGGATCTATGCTCGCGATCAGCTCATGGACAGCGTGCTGCATCGCCATATAGGTCCTCAACTGATGTGACTTGAGATCACTGAAGCCCTGTGCAAAGGCGCGCTGTGCGTCGAGATAGCTGCGCGTCGGCGGCCCAAAGAGAATGCGCATCGCTTCTTCCGAGGTCGGCGAGAATTTCAGCGGATTGTTTTCGAGGGCTTGGACGGTGGTCTGGCTGGTGCTACGGGTCAGCTGCTTGGCTTGGGTTCGCGCCTGCAGCAGCGCCATCAGATTATCCACGGTCATACGCAAGATGATGCCAAGCTGTTCGGCGAGTTCGGCATCGGACTTGCTAGCAAAGAAATTGTCCGGCAATCCTGCAGCGCACGCCACCAGCCGCGCGAACTCGGTACCGCCGACTGGCTTGGCCGTGACAGGCCGCTCATCTGCCGCTTGCGCCGGGCGCGACGCCTCAACCTGCGGGCGCGGTGGCGATGCTGGCGGCTGGGCAGCGGCCAGTTCATCATCGATCCACACCGACGGCCGGCGTGGGGTCGGCATGACTGGCGGACGCTCGACTTGCGGTTTCGGCGCGGTGACCGGACCGGCTGCCCAGTTCATGTCGTCATCCTGCACGGACGGTTGGTACGGAGACGTCGGCGATGACCGTCGAAATGGGTCCACACCAGGCGCTGGGACGCTCGCCGCCCAATCCAGGAACCCCGGATTGACGGGTCGCGCAGCCTCGCGTGGCTTCTTCAACAGTTGCGGATCGATCGGCGGCGGAACGTCGCGATCGGCCGTCCAAAGCTCTCCGTAATCCGCATGCTGCTGGATCGAGGGTTCGTGCTGTTGCGCCTCATGGTTTGGGGTGCGCCCGCCAGCCTCATCCTCCAGCGAAACTCCGATGATGTAGTGGCCGATCGTGAGCCGATCGCCGTTGCGCAGGCGGTGCGGCCCCCGCATGCGCTGATCGGCACCATTGAGAAAGGTGCCGTTGGTCGAGACGTCGTGCAGCCAATAGCCACCGTCGCGAAAGTGCACCTCGCAATGCTTTCCGGAAATCATCCGCGCCGAATCCGGCAGCGTCCAGTCGAGGTGACGGTCCCGGCCAATATCGACCGAACGCCTGCCGGTGACCGTAAACGACACAGGTCCGCCGTCCAGAAGATTCGGTTCGTTCTCGATATTAAAGCGAAGCACCATCACATCGTCTCGTTAGCGCGGAGGGCGCGGTTCGCCGCGTGCCAATTGAATACCATCCTCCAGGCATGACGTCATTATCTGGTCCCGGGTGTCACGGGGGAGCCGGCAGAGGCCAATCAGCAGTGCTGCACGCACCGCCCGTGCGGCCTGATCCGGCTTGGCTTCCACGGGCGCAAATTCCGGGGGAACCACGCTTCCGCCGGACCAGCCGGCCGCCAGCGCCAGCCATGTTGCTGGCTGCTCAGGATCGTTGGCATTGCCGACAGCCAGCGCCTTGTTCCGGGACTGCTCGTCCGGTTGCCGGACCCAGGTCTCCACAATATTCAGCGACCTGCTATCGCTGGCATCGAAATGGTCGAACATCCGTCGCAGGGAGCGACATCCCCAGCCAATTGCCACGCGCCTTGGAAGCAGGTAGGCACAGTAAGACACGGCCGGGTGCCAATTGCACGCGTCGGCGGCCTCCTGAAGGAAATCCAGCGAAGGCTTGTCAGCATCGGCTCTGCCGACATCATAGCGCGCCAAGGGATAGGCCTGAAACAGATCCTGTACCGTGCCGAACCGAACCTGCCCCATGACCGTCAGCCGACAAGAGTTGGAGTGCCGTGAGCGACCAGCGGACCGCCGGCAGCAAGCGCCATGCCGGCCTGCGCTGTCATAGCGATCGTCGGCGCGTTGATGACGATTCCCGCCGGCGTCAGGATAATCTGGCTGGGACCAACCTGTAGGGTGATATTGGCGTTGGCCATGAGCGTGATGCTGATGCCCGCATTGACAGACTGGTCCATGGCCAGCGTGATGTGCTGACCGCCCAATTCGATATCGAGTTTATCATTGCCTTTCCTGAGCGTGGTCTTGCGGGTGTCGCCGCCGAAGGCAGCTTCGCCGATGGTCCGTGTCTCGGTGTCGCGGACCGTCACGTCATAATCCTTCTCGGCATGCGCCGTGATCTTCTCGGATCCCTTCTTGTCCTCGAAGTTCCACTCGTTGAAGCCGCCGCCGCCTTTGGTGGAGTCGGACTTCAATCCCGCAATCGTCTTCTTCGACGGCAGATCGTAGGGTAGCTTGTATTCGTCGTTGTACACCGTGCCGATCACCAGGGGCCGGTCCGGATCCCCTTCCAGGAATTCGACAACGACTTCCTGCCCGACGCGCGGGATGATCTGACCGCCCCAGCGCTTGCCTGACCAAACCTGGGCGACCCGCAACCGGCACGACCGCTTCTTCTTGCGATCCCAGAAAAAGCGGACGTAGATTTCGCCGAGCGACTCGACGTCGATTTCCTCGCTCGAATTGTCGTCTTTGGTCACCACCTTGGCAGTCTGGATGCCATTGATCCTTGGCTTCGGCGTCATCATCGGCGCTCGAAACGGCCGATCGCTCGGCAGAAACTCGTAGCTGCCGAAATAAACGTGTTGCCCGGCGTCGCTCGGACCGCCGGTGCGATAAGATTCGATCGAGAACGAGTGCGTAGCTCGTACCACGAGATATTCCACGTTCTGCGAATCCTTGGAATGCTTTTCAAGCTTCGTCAGCCCACCGGGGAACAGGTTGACGGCGTCGCCATTGCCGCGGCGCCTCCGGTCCATCGCCTGCTCGGCCTGGAGCTGGATCTTCGCGTAGCGCTCGCCGTCGGACTGTTCCTTGAACTTCCCGGGATAGTCGTAAAACTCCATCTCCGACCGGGTGTAGTGCTCGGAGCCCTTGGCGTCGCTGATCATCTGCGCGTTGGGCTTCTGATAGTTGTAGTCGTTGAGCTCGATCTTGCCGGTCCGAAACCGGCGCTCCGAGACCCATTCGTAGATATGCTGCTCGCCTCGACGATCGGCCCCCGTCAATGGGATATAGGGAATGGTAGCAAGACCGTTGATCGGGCTATGCGACGATTTGGAGTCCGCCAGCACCAGCGTATGTT
This sequence comes from Bradyrhizobium sp. 142, assembly GCF_023074015.1. Classification (NCBI taxonomy): domain Bacteria; kingdom Pseudomonadati; phylum Pseudomonadota; class Alphaproteobacteria; order Hyphomicrobiales; family Nitrobacteraceae; genus Bradyrhizobium; species Bradyrhizobium sp. 142. Next base: position 79,842 of record NZ_JADPKQ010000224.1, on the reverse strand, counting down.
TGCCGCCCTCGTGCTTGAAGAAGTAGTAGATGCCATGCTGTTCCATCAGCCGGCACACGAAATTCATGTCGGTCTCACGGTACTGAACGCAATATTCGAGCTTCGGACAGGACCCCTCTTCGGTCAGCTTGGATTCATAATCGGTGAAGCCGCGTTCGTTGAAGACCTCCTTGATGATGTCGGGCGCTTTCTTGTCCTGAAAGATCCGGCAATCGGTGGTCCGCGATAACAGCCAAAACCAGGGCCTCAGCACGATCCGGTAGCTGAAATAGTCGTTCTTCACCCCGAGCCACTGAGCCTCCGTCAGAACGCCACTGAACTCGCGCTCCTTTTCATGGAGCTTTATGGTCAGCGTGCACTGCTGACCGATGGCACGGTCGAAGTCGAGGTCCGCATCCTCACTGAGACACTCGATGCGATACTCGAACAGTTCGCTGAGACCTTCCGAGCCTTCGAATCCGGCAAAAACCAAGACGTCCTTGCCAAGAGGCGTCTTGAGTTCGCAAAGGCGGGTATCCTGAGTAAGCTGGCCCATGTGGGCTTAAACTCCCTCCTTCGATCGAATGACCCGCTGCAAAGAGCTGATCAGACGTTATGCGAGAACCACGGAAATCCTGCCCGCCACCGGCAGTGCCGGCAAGTCCACTCCAGGGCTGGGCCTCCTGACGCTCCACAACAGCAGTCCAAAGAACCGCCCCGGTCATCAAGTAGTCGGCCCCAAGAGCTTGTCGGTTCACGCGAAAACGGCATGATCTTCGGGAATGAACCAAGATCAGCGGGCATCTGACCCATAGGTATAGAATCGGATCATGATCCCCCGCGATCCGGCAGTCGTCACGGGCTCGAAGCGGGGCCGTGACCGAGCAGATGGACGATCCTAATATGCTTGATGTCGCCTTCCTGACGCAGCCCATTACCGCTGACGATCCCTGCGGACCGGATCTCGACGCCCTCGGAGACGTCCAATATCTCAACTTCTTCGCAGGTGCGGAATCCCTGCTGCCAATGTCGTTCTTCGAGGTCGTCAATGCCAATGGGGAGCGTGGACGCTTCGATCCAAAGGCAGTCGATTTTGCCGGCCAATTTGCCGCCGCACAGCCCCTTCTGGCGCGTACCCGCGATCTGCGCCTAAACCTGCTGCTGGCCAAGTTTTCAATCCTCAATCGCGATCTCGACGGCTTTCTTAACTGCCTGAGGGCGACCAACTTGCTGCTGCGCGAGCAGTGGGAAGCGGTGCATCCGAGGGGCGAGGACGGCAACTACGCGCTTCGGGCCGTCACGCTCGAAGCAATCGACGTGTTTCCGACCGTGATCAACCCGCTCCAGTTCCTTCCCTTGATCGAGAACCGCAGACACGGCAACCTCAACTACCGTGCCTATCAAATCGCCCAGGGCGAAATTCCCGCCGGTGACGCCGACGCCGACGGGCTCGATCTGGCGACCATCGAGCGCATCGTCAGCGAGACGGATCTCGACACCCTCAAGGCAACCAGCGTGCGGTGCTCCGCGCTCGCTGCTGAAATCGCAGGCATCAAGGCGACCTGGCGTGAGAAGTTGAACTCGGGGCAACCTATCAGCCTCGACAGGCTCTCCGGCTTGGTTAACGGGATGGCTGTCTGGCTCGCGGGTCTTGTCGCGTTGCGGGATCCTACGGCAATCGCCGGAACTGCGGAAGATGCCGGTCCTGTCGATATACAGGGGCCGTCGGATACGACGGGGGTGGTGGCTTCATCCGCACAGGCATCTGCAGCGCTTGCAGCGGCGGCCGATTATTTCGCCCGAATGGAACCATCCAACCCGGCACTGTTGCTGGTGCGTCAAGCGCAGGAGATGGTCGGCAAATCATTCATTGAAGTGATGCGGATGCTGGTGCCGTCCCACGTGGAGAGCGCTGCGATCAACATCGGGCGGGACAAGGTCTTCGACCTGCCGATCGAACGGATGGCGGAGCTCGCGACCTCGCTCTCATCGACGACCGATGACAGCGTCCAAGATATTGTTTTCTCGGTGGAAAATAGAGCACAGGCCTTGGGCCTGCTGACGAAGGTGGCGTCGTTTTTCCGAACCGCGGAGCCGTCCAGCCCCATCCCCTTTTTGGTCGATCGCGCGCGCGATCTCGCACAAAGAGATTTCCTCAGCCTTTTGAATGATGTCCTGCCTGAGGGCGCTCTCAAGACAATCAACAAATCGTATTGAACCCACCTTTCGCTCAAGGGCACTAACTAGACACAAGGATGTTTTGCCGACCGCAAGTTGAAGCGCCTTAGTCAATCTGCGTCGCGCAATTTGGCTTCTCGATTTCGTAGGGAGGGGAACCATGGCTACTGACAGCGGTCAAAAATTCATTCGACGCAACCGGGCACCACGCGTGCACATCACGTACGAAGATCCTTACGACGCCGAGCGGCTGATCGAGCTGCCGTTCGTCATGGGCGTCCTCTCCGACCTTTCCGGCAATAACCCAGGCATCGAGAAGTCGAAGGTCGAGGAGCGCAAGTTCCTCGAGTTCGACATGGACAATTTCGACAACCGCATGGCGGCAATCCAGCCCGGCGTGACGGCGCGCGTCGCCAATCGCCTCAGCGAGGGATCCGACGAAAAGATCTCGGTCAACCTGCACTTCAACAAGATGGCAGACTTCACGCCCGTGGCCGTCGCTCGCCAGGTGCCGGCTACCGCCAAGCTGCTCGAGGCGCGTGAACAACTCGCCAACCTGCTGCGCTACATGGATGGCAAGGTGGCCGCCGAGGACCAGCTGAAAAAACTTCTCGCCGATCCTCAACTGATGGCAGCGCTGCGGGAACGCGCGACAAGCCAGTCGACCGAACCTAGCACCGAGAGCTAAGGAAGGAATGGGGACCATGGCAAAAGAAGCTGTTCACAAAGAGAGCACCACCCAGATCAAGACCGTCGAAGCTGATGAGTTTGCCAGTCTGCTGAAGCAAAGCTTCAAACCGCGCACTGAACGTGCAGCGACCGAAGTCGAAAACGCGGTATCCACGCTCGTTCAAGAGGCGTTGAAGGACACGAGCGTCATCAAGTCGGACGTCCTCGATACAATCGAGGAGATGATCGCGCGGATCGACCAGAAGCTGACCGCGCAAATGAACGAGATTCTTCACACTCCTGAGTTCCAGGCAATCGAAAGTTCTTGGCGCGGCCTCCACTACCTCGTCTTCAATTCCGAGACCGACGCCAACCTGAAGATCCGGGTGATGAACGTCTCCAAGAACGAGCTGTATCGGAATCTGCGGCTTTATCCCGATGCACGCTGGGACCAGAGCCCCCTTTTCAAGCAGATCTATGAGTATGAATTCGGTCAGCTGGGTGGCGAGCCTTTCGGCTGCCTGATCGGCGATTATTATTTCAGTCACCTCCCCACCGATGTACAACTGCTCCGCGATCTCAGCAAGATCGCCGGCGCCGCGCACGCCCCCTTCTTCAGCGGCGCCGAGCCGACGCTGATGGGAATGGACTCTTGGACCGAGCTGTCCAACCCTCGCGACATCGGCAAGGTGTTCGACACGCCTGAATATGCCGCATGGAAGGGACTGCGTGATCAGGACGACTCGCGCTATCTCGGCCTATGCATGCCGCGCGCACTCGGCCGCCTCCCCTACGGCGCGAAATCGGAGCCCGTGGAAGAGTTCGCCTTCGAAGAGGAGACGGACGGACACACCGGCGACAAATACGGCTGGATCAACGCCGCGTACGCAATGGCGGTCAACATCAACCGCGCCTTCAAGGAGTTTGGCTGGTGCACGCGCATCCGCGGTGTGCAGTCTGGTGGCGAAGTCATCAACCTGCCGACGCACACATTCCCGACCGATGACGGCGGCGTCGACCTGAAATGCCCGACTGAGATCGCCATCAGTGATCGCCGCGAGCACGAACTTGCAAAGGCGGGCCTCATCCCGCTGATCCATCGCAAGAACACCGACAAGGCCGCCTTCATCGGCGCCCAGTCACTCTACAAGCCGAAGAAGTACTTCGGCGAAAAGGGCGTGGATGCCACCGCGTCCGACAACCTGTCTTCACGACTACCTTACATGTTCGCGGTGTCCCGCTTTGCGCACTATCTGAAGTGCATGGTTCGCGACAAGATCGGATCCATGAAGGAGAAGGATGAGCTGACGATTTGGCTGCAGACCTGGATCAACGAATACGTTGATGCCAACCCAGCCCTCTCGTCAGAAGCTCAGAAAGCGCGCAAACCGCTGGCCGCTGCGAAGGTCGAAGTCATCGCAAACGAGGAGAACCCGGGATATTACAACGCGCGCTTCTTTCTTCGTCCACACTTTCAGTTGGAGGCGATGGACGTCGGCCTCAGTCTGGTTTCACGCCTGCCGGGCCCCAGTTCCTGACGCCGCAACATCGCAACCGTAACCATGCAGACATTTGAGAGGACTACGCTATGGCTGTCGACATCTTCTTGAAACTCGAGCCGATCAAGGGCGAGTCGCTGGATGACAAGCACAAGGACGAAATCGATATTTTGAGCTGGTCGTTCGGCGAAAGCCAGACAGGCACTTTCCACAGCGGTTCGGGCGGCGGTGCCGGTAAGGTCAGCGTCCAGGATCTCCACTTCACGCACTTCGTCGACAAGGCCACACCGGAGCTTTTCAAGGTCTGCGCGAACGGCAAGCATATCGACACGGCGATCCTCACCGTCCGCAAGGCGGGCGAAAATCCGCTGGAGTATCTCAAGATCGAGATGAAGCACATTCTGGTCACCAGCGTATCGACGGGCGGATCGCACGGCGAAGATCGCCTCACCGAAAACGTGAGTCTGAACTTCGCGAAGGTCAAGATGACCTACAAGAGCCAAACGGAAAAAGGTGCCGCTGGGGCCGCGCCGGTGTTTGGCTGGGACGTTCCCGCTAACAAGGAATGGGCCTGATTGCCGGTCCCTCATTTGGCGCCGGTTGCGATTAGCGCGAACCGGCGCCGCGCGGCGCGATTGCGGTTGCACGTCTCGGCGGGAGTGGTTGCGGGCCCGACCGCCTGCCGAGGCGACATCATCCTGGAGACCAGCTGATGCTCCGCGAAGGGCATAGCGAGCCTGGCATCTTGGGGACGGTAAATGACCATTACTCCAAAGAGGGATCGACTCTCTCCCCCGCTAATGCTGGCCTTTCGCTCGGCTCATGAAGCACGCGATGCGCGCAAGAAGCTTAATCTTCGCGACGAATTCGGTGAGCGGGTCATTGCCGGGCGGCGCAGCGCAGGCCGCTTTCCGATCTCGGAAACGTTGTTGCGGCGGGAGGTCTCCCATGACCTTGAAACGCTTCTCAATACCATTGCTCTGGAATCGACCTTGGATCTGAGCGGTCGGGATCGCGTTCGAACCTCGATACTGAACTACGGTTTCCCCGATATCGCCCACCGCTCGATCGACGAGGTTACGGACGACGAACTCACCGACGCGCTGCGCGAGACTCTGACGACCTACGAACCAAGACTCGATCGCAAGACGATCCGGGTCCGTCGCGACGGCTCGGTCGGTCCTGAGCAGCTGAAGCTGCGCTTCATCGTTCACGCCGACCTCAAGGCTGAGCCGCTCAACGTCCCCGTGGAATTTGTCGCCGACGTCGACCTCGACAGCGGCGACATCCAGATCAATCGGCTTTAGCATGAACCGCGAATTCCTCGATTTCTACAATCGTGAACTGTCGTTGTTGTACGAGCAGGCGGGAGATTTCGCCGAGGAATATCCAGGCATTGCAGAGCGCCTCGGCGGCCTGATCCGGGACCGCTCGGACCCGATGATCACGGGACTGTTGGAAGGCGCCGCGTTTCTTGCAGCCCGCGTTCAGCTCAAGCTCAAGCACGAATTCCCGGAATTCACTGCAAACCTGCTTGAGCAACTGGTACCGAACTATCTTGCGCCGACACCATCAGCCATGCTGGTCACCGCACGGCCACCGTATGCCGACCCGGTACTGCGCGACGGCAAGACGATTGTACGCGGCGCCTACTTCGACGCGACCTACCGCGAGAGAGAACGAAGTCTTTCCTGCCGATTTCGACTTTGCCGCAGCATCGTGCTCTGGCCGTTTGACGTTACCAGCGCAGAGTATTTCTCGACAGCAGGCGCTCTGCAGGCGCTCGGGATCCCGGTCGGTGGCGACGTCATCGCGGGGCTGAAGCTGTCGCTAACCCATCGTACCGCAGCCCGGCTCGATGAGGAACTGCCGGACGCAGAGGCCCGAGCCAAGCCGGAAACCTGGTTCTCAGGCTGCCGCGTAAGCGAACTTCCGATCTACCTGTCAGGCGCAGAATCCGACGCCATCGCGCTCTACGAGCAATTGATCTCGAATTGCAAGGGAGTCTACTTCCGGCATCTCGACGACTTCGGCGATCCGGTGGTGATTCGTGCGCCCCATGATTGCGTGCAGCAAATTGGCTTCGACGAAAACGAGTCGCTCTTTCCCAACGATAACCGAATCTTTCGCGGCTCGGAACTGCTGCGGGAATATTTCATGTTTCCACGCAAGTTCCTCGGTATCAACTTGACGGGACTTCGCAGTTTGATGTCGCGGCTGCGCAGCAAATCGATCGATATTGTCTTCGCTTTCGATGAACACAATTCGCGGCTGGCCGCCTCCATGCGCCCCGAGACCTTCAGGCTCTATACTGCGCCAGCCATCAATCTGTTCGAGAAGACGAGCGATCGCATTCCTGTCAAATCGAATACTTACGAGTACCATGTAGTGCCAGATCGCAGCCGCTATCTGGAATACGAACCGCACCAGGTGCTCGAAGTCTACGCGCACCTTCCGGCAGAGAAGGATAAGCGGCCCGTGCGCCCGCTATATTCGGCCGCCGTCGACCGGACCAGCGGATCGGTCGACGGGCTCTATTTCACCGTCCGCCGCTTACCTCGGCGCCGCACAGTGGAAGAGAAGACATACGGAGCCTCCTCCGACTACACCGGAACGGACATGTTCCTGTCACTGCTCGAGCCCGGTGAATTGAGCGGCCAAGGCTCCGTTGCCGAACTTAGCGTTCGGGCTCTCTGCTCGAATCGCCATCTCACGGAGCACTTGCCGGTCGGCCATGGCGGCGCCGATTTTCGCCTGCTGGACGACACATCCCTTGATCTGATGTGCGTCGCCGGTCCCACGCCGCCACGCGAGCCGGTCGTGGCCCAACTGCGCAGCCGCAGCGAAATCGCTAACAGTGGGATTGTCAGCTGGCGGCTGATCAACATGCTCAGCCTCAACTATCTTGGCCTCGTCGAGCGCGGTGGCGGCAAGAACGCCGGAGCGCTGCGCGAGATGCTGTCCTTGTTCGCCGACCAATTCGACGACGCCACGGAACGCAAGATTCGCGGCGTACGCAGCATAGAAAGCCGTCCCGTCGTGCGGAGGGTACGCGAGCGCACCGGCAGCGGTGCAGCACGGGGCCTGGAGATTACCGTCACGCTCGACGAGAAAGCATTTGAGGGCAGCGGCGTGTTTCTGCTCGGTGCGGTGCTGGAGCGCTTTTTCGCCGACTATTCCGGCTTCAACACCTTCACCCAAACGGTCGTCTCGACGCCGGAGCGCGGCGAGATCATGCGATGGCCACCGCGCATGGGCACGCGGAGGCCGCTATGACGCTGATCGACCAGATGAAGGCCGAGCCCTGGCGTTTCGATTTCTTCCATACGTTACGCGAGTTCGAGCGCGCCAACCCGGATCGACCGCGGATCGGTGACAGTGCCGCTCGTCGCGACGAATATGTCGACCTCGGCCAGGTGCCCTATCTGGAGTTCCCCGCCTCGAACCTCGCGGCGGTCGAGGACCATGCCGGCCGGCTCAGGATACTCGTCAAATTTCTCGGGCTTCTGGGGCCGCAGGGCGCGCTGCCAATCGCCACCACCGATGAAAGCCTCGGTTGGTGGCTAATGCGTGATGACGCCTTCCCGCGCTTTCTCGATCTCCTCAACGGACGCTTCCTGCAACTCTTCTTTCGTGCATGGGCCGATGCGCGCCCGATCGCGCAGCACGACCGCCCGGCGGAGGATCGCTTCATCGCCTATGTCGGCTCCTTCACCGGCTTGGGCTCTGCTGTTTTCGCCGATCGCGATACGGTGCCGGACATGGCGAAGCTCAGCTTCGCTGGATTGGTCGCGCCCAAGGCGAAGTGTGCATCACGGTTGATGCGGTTCCTGCAAGGACTATTCGACGTCAAAGTCGAGATCGACGAATTCGTCGGCACCTGGCTCTCATTCGACCCAAGTCACTGCAGCCGGCTCGGCGGAACGCACGCAAGGCTCGGTCAGGACGCGCTTCTCGGCTCGCGCGTGTTCAGCGTCGAGGACAAGATCAGGGTTCGGGTGTTTGTCAGAGATTTTGCTCAGTACGAACAATTCCTGCCGACCGAGACGCCCAACCTGTCGGAACCATTGGCCGACGCTGTTTTCTTCTATATCGGCGACGAATTGGAATGGGAGGTCGAGCTCGCCATTCCTGCGGGAGAGGTCGTACCGCTCAGACTCGGACAAAGTGGTCGACTTGGATGGACCACCTGGATATCGCCGAACTGGACCTCCAAGGAAGAATATCGCCGCGATGCCCGCTTTCAGCTCGGTGAGCGATTGAGATCCCGTCGGAGCGCCGCAGCCAATGCCGCGGAGATTTGAACCTATCCATTGCGCCGACCGCCTAACTCTATGGGATTCGATGTAATTTCCGCTCGATGCCAGGCATCCGCGGAGGAATTGAGCAGGAGGAGCCGCCGTGACCGACATCAGCATTGAAGCTGTAACGGGCAAGCTGAACCGGGCCGGCTATGATGCCTTCATACAGGCCCTGCGCCACGCAAAGAGCGCCGGCAATCGCAACGTCGAGCTTGCGCACTGGCTGTTTCACATCCTGCAGCAGGAACGCAACGATCTCGGCCTCTCGGTCGATCATTTCAAGCTCGACCGGGCGCGCTTGTTGTCAGACCTTGCCGGCGTGATCAATGGCTTTCGTAAGAACGAAACCGACATGCCGGGCGTCGCCAATTCGGTCATCGATCTGCTCGATCGCGGCTGGCATTATGCCACGCTCTTCTTTGGCGAGACCCAGATCCGCACCGGTCATCTGCTTGTGGCAGGCCTGAAATCGAACGACATTCGTCGTACGCTGAACAACCTCTCGCAGGAATTTGCCAAGGTCAACGCCGACGCACTGGCGGCGGAGCGCCGCGCTGTCTGGGCCGGCTCCGACGAGGAGAGCATGCGGCCCATGGACGGGTCGGGTCTGCTTGGCGCCGGCACGGAAGGCGCGGCCCAAGCGGGTCCCAACAGCACGACGCCGCTCGACCGGTTCTCCCTGGACCTCACCGCCAAGGCCAAATCGGGCGAAATGGATCCGATCCTTGGCCGGGACGAAGAAATCCGCCAACTGATCGACGTGTTGATGCGTCGGCGGCAGAACAATCCAATCCTCACCGGCGAGGCTGGCGTCGGCAAGACCGCAGTTGTCGAGGGCTTCGCCCAGCGTATCGCCGCCGGCGACGTACCACCACCGCTCCGCGGTGTAAGGCTCTGTGCGCTCGACATCGGCCTGATGCAGGCCGGCGCCTCCATGAAAGGTGAGTTCGAGCAGCGCTTGCGCTCGGTGATCGACGAGGTCCAGAGCTCACCTACCCCCATCATCCTGTTCATCGATGAAGCCCACACACTGATCGGCGCCGGCGGCGCGGCCGGCACCGGTGATGCGGCCAATCTCCTGAAACCTCCTCTCGCCCGTGGCACGCTGCGCACGATCGCCGCCACCACTTGGGCAGAATATCGCCAGCATATCGAGAAAGATCCCGCGCTTACACGACGCTTCCAGCCGATCCAGATCGATGAACCTGATGTCGAGACCTGCTGCATCATGCTGCGCGGACTTCTCGGTCCAATGGAAAAGCACCACGGTGTTCGCATTTCGGATGCTGCGATCGTCGCAGCGGTCAACCTGTCCCACCGCTACATTCCTTCGCGGCAGTTGCCGGACAAGGCGGTCAGCCTGCTTGACACCGCCTCGGCACGCGTGGCCATCAGCCAGAGCGCGACGCCGGCCCTGATCGAGGATGCGCGCGTTGCGATTTCCGCTCGTGAAGCTGAGAGATCAGCACTCGTCAGCGACAGCGATCTTGGGATTGAGGACAACGACCGCATCACGGCGATCGACAACGACATCGCGGCACTGAAAGTCAAGCTGACAAAACTCGAATCCGATTGGGCCACAGAGCAGGAGCTCGTCAAGGACATCCGGAGCATTCGAGAGATCCTGTCAGAGCCCAAGGAAGGCGAAGATCCGGCTGTCAGGCGCGCGGAGCTGCGCGGCAAGTTCGACGCACTTGAGACCATCAATCCGGAAAAGCGAATGGTCTATGCCCATGTAGACCAGCAGTCGGTGGCGTCCGTTGTCTCTGATTGGACCGGCATCCCGGTCGGCCGGATGATGCGCGACGAGATCGAAACCGTGCTGAAGCTACCGGAGATCCTCAACCGCCGCGTCGTTGGCCAGTCCCATGGGCTGACGATGATTGCCAAGCGAATTGAGACCAGCCGCGCCAAACTCGACAACCCGTCAAAACCGATCGGCGTCTTCATGCTGGCTGGTCCGTCCGGAGTGGGCAAGACCGAAACTGCCCTGGCGCTTGCCGAGACCCTTTACGGCGGCGAGCAAAACATGATTACGATTAACATGTCGGAGTTCCAGGAAGCGCACACCGTCTCGACCTTGAAGGGAGCACCTCCCGGCTATGTCGGCTATGGCGAAGGTGGGCGCCTCACGGAGGCTGTCCGGCGCAAGCCCTATAGCGTCATTCTGCTCGACGAGGTGGAGAAAGCTCATCCCGACGTCCACGAGATCTTCTTCCAGGTGTTCGACAAGGGAACCATGGAGGACGGCAATGGGCGGCGGATCGACTTCAAGAACACCTTGATCATCCTGACCACCAACGTCGGCACCGATCTGATCATGGCCCTCTCGCGCGATCCACGGTATCGCAGCGAGCCGGAAGAGCTCGCCAAGATGCTGAGACCGGAATTGCTGAAGGTGTTTCCTGCAGCACTGCTCGGACGCATCGTCTCGATACCGTACTTCCCGCTATCCGACGAGATGCTCGCCGGGATCGTTCGGTTGCAGCTCGACCGGATTGGACGACGCCTCCGTGACAATCATAACGCCGCCTTCGGCTACGATGACGCAGTCGTGGAGCACATTGTGTCACGTTGCAACGACCCGGATTCCGGCGGGCGAATGATTGACAACATCATCACCAACACCCTGCTCCCGGAGCTGTCGCGCGAATTCCTCAGCAAGTCGCTTGCCAAGGAAGAAGTCAAGCAAGCGCGGGTCTCGATCGAGAACGACAAGTTCGCATATTCGTGGAATTGACGACCATGAACATTCAAACCGAGCATCGCCGTCCGAGCACCGGTCCCACGCCATACGACGAGGTCTACTACCCCGGCCACGTCTACGGGCTCACTCATCCGAACCATCTCGCCACCATTGCTGCCGTCTACGGCATGCAGGCGGCTCCGGTCGAGCGTTGCCGGGTGCTGGAGCTTGGTTGCGGCGTTGGCGGCAACCTGTTGCCGATGGCCTTTCAATATCCAAACAGCGAGTTCGTCGGTGTCGACCTGAGCGGCGTGACGATCGAGCGCGGCCAACGAAATATAGCCACATTGGGCCTGAGCAATATCAAGCTCCTCCATTGCGACATCATGAATGTCGACGCAAGCTTCGGGCAGTTCGACTACATCATCGCACACGGTGTGTATTCCTGGGTGCCGCCAGCGGTGCGCGAGAAGATGATGATGATTTTCAAGCAGAACCTGGCTCCGCGCGGGGTCTGCTACGTCAGCTACAATGCGCACCCGTTCTCGCACCTTCGCGACATGGTTCGCGACATGATGCGGTATCACACCCGCCGCCTCACCGGCATGGCGGAGAAGGTAGGACAGGCCCGCGCGATCCTGAAGTTCCTGAGCGACGGCTCGAAGGCCAACTCGGTGCATGGCGCGGTTATGCGCGACCAGTACAACCGTGTCCTCAAGTCCCCTGACGAGCTTTTATTTCACGACGATCTGGATGATGGCGCCGAGGCCTTCCTGCTGCATGAGGTTGCCGAAGACGCAAGCCGCCACGGCCTGCAATATCTGGGCGACGCTGATTTCTCACGACGCTATCTTGCCGGCTATTCCGAGGAGGTTCGCACAACGCTGCAGCGCTTCCCGGAGAGCGAGTTCATGGCGCGCGATCAATATCAGGACTTCATCGACGGCAACGGCTTTCGGCGCACATTGCTCTGCCATGACGGCATTTCGCTATCCCGCCAGATCGACCTCGATTTCGTCACCAGGTTCTATTTGCTGAGCACGACCAACCCGGTCCATCCCGACGCCTGCGTGACCGACGATTCCACGATGGAATTCGAGAACCAGGACGGCAGCAGGGTCACGGTAACCAATCCGCTCTTGAAGGCCGCGTATCTATGCCTCGGCCGGGCCTGGCCGCGAGCATTGTCATTTGGCGAGCTGCTCGATGGCGCCCGCGCGCTGCTGGGCGACCGGCAGGCTGATGATGACCAAAAGGTGCTGACGGAGGCGATGTTCATCCTGGCTTGCAGCGGTGAGGTTTCGTTCCTGCTGTCGCGCCCCTTTTTGTTGAAGGAAGCTACCGAGCATCCGCAGGCGAGCATGCTCGCGCGAAGACAAGCGCAATCAGGTCCGCTCGTCACTAACCTCCTCCACCAGACGGTTCAGTTGGAGGATGATCGGACCCGGGATTTCCTGCAGTTGCTCGACGGTGCGCGGACCATCGACCAGATCACGGCCGAAATGACCGAAAAGTTCGGCCCGACCATCCGGATAGACCAGAAGGATAGTGCCGGGAAGCCCGCCGAGGCGTTGTTGCTGTCAACCCGAGAAAGCGTTCAACGCTCGCTTGCGATGGTCGGCAAGCTGGGCCTGCTGGTCGCGTGACGCACTCAAGAGCATCGGCTCCGTTGGCGATGAAGGAATTGGAAGCTCCTGCCAATTTTCTGAGACGGATGCGGTCCCCGGCACTCTAGCCGTCGTGAGTATATTGCTGTCCGAGCAGCCATCCCGTGAGAATACCGCCGGGTCCGCTGGTATAGACCGGATCAAAGCCAACACCTGCGCGCAGCATCTTCCATTCATGCTCTCCGACCCAGGGAATCCCGGGATCGCCCTTCTGATACTGCGACAGCAGCGTTCGGGCGACCTCTGCGGCATTGGCGTAGATCGGCCCGTTGGCCCAGCGAGGGCGGGGCAGGCCTGTCATGCGGCAATAGAGCGCCGTGCAGACGTAGGCAGACGCCTCTTCCGCATTGGCATCAAGGCCGGTACGCAACAGATCGTATGCCGCATGCAGGCTCTCGTGGACGATATAGGCCGCGTCCAGCCGCCCCGTCGCCGATACGACCTCCAACGTATTAGCCGCGACCGCTGTGCCGTCGGCTCGGGTTCGCGCGACATCGTTATATTGCGCAGCTACACCTGCTGCGAGATCGGTCGGAGCCGCAACGGTGACCTGCCCCAACCGGATGGCGCGAGCAACGTGATGAAACGTTTGCGGCGCAATCGTCACGTGGCTGCCGCGGATCGGAAACCGGAAGCGCATGCGTGCGACCGCCGGGCCATTGAGTACGTCTAATACCCTGCTCCGCAGTGACATTTGATCGTCCTCGCCCTTCACACTACCCCACGGATGGTGGTCGCCGTTTCTGATCGGCAGGTTCAAACCCTCTCTGCACTGGCGCGACGGGATTCGAATGGGGGCGGCAGCTTGATCGAACGAGCCGGCATTGAACCCGAACCCGTCCGGGCGAGACCAATCTGGGGCAAGGATTGCCTCGGAGGGCGCCCCATGACGACGACCGATCCGACGACGAGCGACACTTACCGGAAGATCGCGGCGCGACTGACCATGCTGCGGCCGCAGCTCGATTTGAAGAATTATTTTGCCGGCCCCAACCCGAATGTGCGCCTTTATGACGAGAAGCCCTACATCCGACACCAACTCGAGAAGTATGGTGTCGCTGCCGCGACGACCACGCTCGACGGCGTCACCTTCCTGCCCAAAGACTGGGACGAGCTGATCAAGAAGCTGCGCATTGCCAAGACGACGGACGGATTCGACGCATTCGCCGAAGGGCAAAGCCCGGAGAAGGCGTCGCATTGGGCCCTCGATCTGTCGATGGCGGCAACGATCGGCAAGGGGTTTCGGGAGATCTGGCGCCCAAAGCTGTCCGATAAGCCACTCTCAACGCGGGATCTCCCGGGCCGGCACGGCTTCGGGCTCGGACGCGACCGCGGACAATGGAGCGATGCCTACAGCTCGCAATTCGGCAAGGACCCGCAGCCGCAAGACATCACCTCGCTGCATTTCGCAGTAGCACCTGATCGGGTGAACGTGCACATCGACGAAACAGGCTTCGTGTTCGAGGGCGTGGACGGTGCCCTTACGGTCGGGCCGAACTTCGCGCACCACGCTGGCAATGAATTGTTCTGGAAGAGCAACCCGCATCTGCCACGTTGGGCAGCCGAACATATCGACCTCATCCTACCGAACAGCGCGAACGATTTTTCGCGCTTGGGACTCTCGGTCGACATGTACCGGCGCAAGGACTTGCGCGTCACGGTCACCGGCTCCTGCGGAATTTTCGGCGGGTTCGAGTGCTCGGGAACGGTAACCATCAGTGGGACGCACGATCTGCTCGGTTCGAAGCCCAAGAGTGCACGCTGACGTTGGTCTGGATTTCTGCATTTTCGATGGTTAACAGCATCACGTCGGGTTTCATCGCGAGCGCGCGCGCGATCGCGACGCGCTGCTTCTGGTTATCGATCATCCTTTGGCAGCAACGTACCCATAAAAATTCATAAGAAAGTCGCGAACGGCCAAGGGCTTTACGGCACCGGTTTTTTCCTGCGGATGCGGTATCACGTAATCTCCATCGCCATACGAGAAGACCTTCGCCTTCACGTACCCGTTCATCACTTGTATCTTCTCGCGCAGCACGACCCAGTGCATGGTAAACGCGGAGCCCTTATCGGACTGGTCGTCATAGTCGATCATATTGGCGCTTATGAAAAGACATACGCGATATCCGCTGTCGAGCAGGCGGTTGGCTTCGTTTACATCGTCGATGTCTTTGTTGAATCGCGAAATGTTGGCATTCTCGCGCACGTCACGGTATCCTGCTTTGCGAAACCATTGCTCCATTTCGCTCGGCAGGGTGACACCCGCAAGATCGCTGATCTTGCCTGTGTCGTCGAAATCAAGGAACCAGTTCTCCGAATCGCGTATGGAGGCGCATGTCAGCCAGTCGACGTGGTCCAGCGACCAGGGTGGCGTGAAGCTCCTCACGTCCGTTCCCGGCTTGATCAGCAGGCGGCCAAGGTTCGCCTGCCCCTTCTGATAGAGATCGATCGCAAACCGCGCGTAATACCCTGGCTTGTCGGACGCATAACTGAACATCAGAGCGGATGGCCCGCACAGACTTCCCTGATCCTGATTGATAAGGCTCGGCTTCGCAATGCGCCTGAGAATGCCTATGCCGACGCGGTATGGGTCGAGCTTCGGAAAGAACGTCGTCCTCGTGTTCTTGAGGAAATCGCAGACCATTTCCGCGGCTAGTTTTTTCTGGTCGGAATTGAGGTCATACGGTCCGATCCCGCGCTTCTCCTTGTATTCTTCTCCGACGAAAAGAGTGATGAGCTTTTTCGAAGAGGGGGAGAGCGTTCTGGAGGTGTTCGCAATGGTGGTCAAGTCGTCCAGCTCGAATGCGGTGACCATGCCGTCTGCGACGGTAGCCCGGATAATGTCGACGACCTCTGCGTAGTCCAGCTTTGTATCATCGATGAGACCTTTGCGAAGTGCGGCATCGACGGAAGGAGTCGCGATTGCGTCCCATTGACCTCTTGGCCGGGCGGGCTTGGCGGCCGCCTTCGTCGACAGTTCAACGAGCCGACTGAATGTCGGGCCGGCAGGCCGAATATAGCCGTCAGGCGCGCCAGGAAAGTTCTTCTTTTGGAAGTACAGAATCGAGTTGTAAAGGCCGTCGCTGGCGTGACCGGTCACGACCATCTGTGGTTTGAGCGTGTTCTCGGCGCCGCCGTCCGAAATGGCGATCTTGTTGAGCAGCGAAATGACCAGTTCCTGGTCCTTTTTCCAGTTCTGGCAGCTGCGCCCCGTCGTCGCGAACCGTCCGACCTTGTCTTTCAAGTGCAGCATATCGCACCTCCTGGAACGGGAAATGCTGCCTCGAACGTCCTGACATGCGGCCGGAGGCAGGCGCTGTGGCAAGCATTCCCGCTCTAGGGTTGGTCGCGCCCGCCGTCCCTTGTGTTCACTCGCGAGGACAGCGGTTGTCCTGTGGCGACGTTCACGAGTGCGTTAACGCTCTCCTGTTCCTTCTCATACCGCTTGCCGTGTCGAATACAAAGTCACCTGGCGACTGCCGCCGCCCCAGGGATCCAAACTGATCAGCTCTAAATCTGCGTCGCTACATTGCAGACATCCAAACACGCAAGCACGTCGATCACCCTCAACGCACGATCAAAGGAGAATTGAAATGTCTCGCCCCCCGCTGCCGCCGTTCAACGAACAGAGCGCCGTCGAGAAGGTCCGATTGGCCGAGGATGGCTGGAATAGCCGCGATCCCGCCAAGGTCGCGCTGGCTTATACTGTCGACACCCACTGGCGCAATCGCGCGGAGTTCACCAGCGGCCGCGAGGAGGCACAGGCCTTTCTGACCCGCAAGTGGAATAGGGAGCTCGATTATCGATTGATCAAGGAGCTCTGGACGTTCGCCGGCAACCGCATTGCAGTGCGCTTTGCCTATGAGTATCACGACGACAGCGGCCAGTGGTTTCGTGCCTACGGTAACGAGAACTGGGAATTTGCTGAGGACGGCTTGATGCGCACACGTCACGCGAGCATCAACGAACACCCAATCTCCGAATCCGAACGGAAGTTTCGTTGGCCGCTAGGCCGCCGGCCCGACGATCATCCGGGGCTGAGCTATTTCGGCTTCTAGCAACTCAGAGCGTTTTCTCGATCTCAAGCTAGCGATGAAGAGATTGCCAGGCTTTCGCCGCTTCGCCTGCCGCTAACGCATAAGCGACTCGATATCGCCTACGGCATCAATCTTCACGAGAGACGCGCGGGCGCAAAGGCGCCCGGCCAGCTCATTCCGGTCGAGGGCGCCGACCATTTCACCATCCTCGAGGCGCTGCGACGCCCTGACGGCATTCTGGTGGAGGCTGCCGGGAGGCAGCTGGACTAAAAGCGCGAAAACAACCCCATGCACAGTAGGAATGTCGTTGTTTCCAAAGGCAAATCCACGCCGCTTCTGAAGGCTACTCCACCTCGCGCGTGGCTTTGAACAGAATGCCATCATCGCCTCGACTCTGCCGTCCTCGCATCAAGCCAGACCTGTTCTCCCGTGACCCGGACCGGATAGAGCCGCAACGGCGGACTTGGCCAGCCCGAAGAGATGCAGCCGTCGCGCAGATCGAACGATGCTGCGTGACGGGGACAAAACAGGCGTCCCGCCGCCACCTGTCCAAGACCAAGGTCCGCCTGTTCGTGCGGGCACGCGCGCTCGCAGGCTGCGACCTCGCCATCGTTCCAGATCACGAGCATATCGAGCCCGGCCACGCGCACGCAAACGATCGTCTCTGCCTTCAGCCGATCCAGAGCACAGACCGCGATCCACCCCGGTTCGTCTGGACGGACCGTCACATCATCCACCAAGATAGGCCTTCCGCACATGCTCGTTCTCGATCAGCTCGGCGCCGGCCCCGGACAGCACGATGCGGCCGTTCTCGAGGAGATAGGCATGATCGCACATGTCCAGCGCGGCGAACGCGTTCTGCTCGACCAGGAGCACCGTGGTGCCGGCATCCCGGATACGGCGGATGATCGCAAAGGTCCGCTCGACGATGTTGGGCGCAAGCCCGAGCGATGGCTCGTCGAACATGATCAGCCGCGGCCGCGACATCAACGCACGTCCGATCGCGAGCATCTGCTGCTCGCCGCCGGACAGCGTGCCGGCGGCCTGCCGGCGGCGCTCGGCAAGCCGCGGGAATTCCGCGTAAATGCGCTCGCGATCGGTCGCGATCTCGCCGGAGCCGCTGCGCAAGTAAGCGCCCATGTCGAGATTTTCCTCGACACTCATGTGCGGGAACACCCGCCGCCCTTCCGGGCAATGCGCGATGCCGCTCGCCAGCACGCGCGGCGGCCTGGCTCCGGTGATGTCGAGGCCCTCGAAACGCATCTGCCCGGAGCGCGGCGGCACCAGACCCGAAATGGCCCGCAGCGTGGTGCTCTTGCCGGCGCCGTTGGCGCCGATCAGGGCAACCAGCTGACCGGCCTTCACATCCAGCGAGATGCCGCGCAGCGCGGTGACGCCGCCATAGCCGCACACCATGTCGCGGATCTCAAGCACGTGCCGCCCCATGGCCGAGATAAGCCTCGATCACGGCCGGATCGTTGCGAATTACCTCGGGCGTCCCCTCGGCGATGATGCGGCCGTTGTTCAGCACCACGATGCGGTCCGACACTGTCATCACCATCGGCATGTCGTGCTCGACCAGCAGGATCGTAATGCCGCGGTCGCGGATGCCACGGATGAGCTCGACGAACCGGTGCGTCTCCGAAGCATTCATGCCTGAGACCGGCTCGTCGAGCAGCAGCATCGAGGGCTCGGCAGCAAGCGCCAGCGCGACGCCGACCAGACGCTGCTCGCCATAGGAAAGCGAGCCGGCCAGATCGTGGGCGCGGCGTTCGAGGCCGACCCATTCGATCAGCTCGCCTGCGCGCTGTCGCAGCTTGCGCTCCGAGGCGCGCGCGCGCGGCGAACCAAGAATGGCGTCGACCAGCCGGACCTTGCCCTGACGGTGCAACCCGATCAGGAGATTGTCGTACACAGTGTCGTTGGGAAAAACGCTGGTGCGTTGGAAGGTGCGGATCAGGCCGAGATCGGCGATCTGATGCGGCTTCAATCCGTTCAGCGCGGTGCCCTGATAGGTGACGCGCCCGGCGCTGGGCTCCAGGAAACCGGTCATGACGTTGAAGGCCGTGGTCTTGCCGGCGCCGTTCGGCCCGATCAGACTGACGATCTCGCCCTCCCCGACAGTGAAACTCATGTCCGAGATCGCGACGAGCCCGCCGAAGCGCACCGCAACCTGCTCGATCGTCATGGCAACGGCGCGCACCGTCATCACACCCGCTCCTTGACGCCGGTGTCGGCCAGCGCGACCGGCGGCAGCACGGTCTTCCCGCTTCGTCTAGCGGCAAAGCGTTGGGCCAGCGATGGAACGATGCCGCGCGGCAGCACGAACAGAATGCCGATCAACACGCCGCCATAGGCGATCCACTGCGCTTCGGGGGCCATGATCGGACGCAACGCGACCGGCAGCAGCCCGAAGATCAGGCCGCCGACGACGGGACCGGCCAACGAGCCCTTGCCGCCACTGATGACCATGATCACCATGGTGACGGTGTTCATGAAGGCAAAGACTTCGGGATCGATGATCCGGATATAGTGGGCATAGAGGCTGCCGGCCGCGCCTACGATCGCGGCCGATATCACCGCCGCCAGCGTCAGCGTCCTCGTCACGTCGATGCCGACGGAGACCGCCAGCGTTTCATTCTCCATCAGTCCGCGCATCGCCCGGCCGAAATGCGAATGAACGAGGCGCGCGATCAGGAGATAGGCGATCAGCCCCACCGCCAGCACGAGGTAATAGTTCTGCAGCTTGGTACGCAGTGTCAGCTCGCCAAAGCCAGCCAAAGGCAGCGCAATCGATGGAATGTTGGTCAGCGCCAGCGGCCCTTGCGTTAGCTCGACCCAGTTCAACGCGACCAGCCGGACGACCTCGGCAAAGGAGATCGTCACGATGACGAAATAGGCGCCGCGGACGCGGAACGAGAGCAGCCCGACGAAATAGCCGCACGTTCCGGCGATCAGGATCGCGAGCACGAATCCCAGGATCGGCGGCCAGGGCTCATGAACCAGCCGGAAGCCGCCGGGCAGCCCGATCTCGAAGCCGAGCGATGTCAGGGCGCTCACATAGGCGCCGATGCCGAAGAAGGCGATGTGACCGAGGCTCAGTTGGCCGGTGAAGCCGAGCAGCAGGTTGAGACTCATCGCGCCGATGACGAAGATGCCGGTCGTGATCAGCGCGTTCAACAGATAGGGATCGCGCAGCCAGAGCGGCACCGAGGCCAGAGCTGCGACGGCAAGAATGGTGAGACCTGCCCTCATCCGACGCGCTCCGAGCGCGCGAACAGGCCGGTCGGCTTGAAGATCAGGACAGCGATGATGATCACAAAGCCCATGGCGTCACGGTAACCGGACGAGACATAGCCGGCGCCGAGTTCCTCGGCCAAGGCCAGGATGAAGCCGCCGATCACCGCCCCGGTGATATTGCCGAGACCGCCGAGGATGACGATGGCGAACGCCTTGACGGCGGCGAGGTCGCCCATCTGCGGGAAGATCACATAGACCGGCCCGAGCAGCGCGCCTGCGGCAGCCGCAAGACTGGAGCCGATGGCGAAGGTCGAGGTGTAGACCAGATCGACATTGACCCCCATCAGCGAGGCCGTGTCATGGTCCTGAAACGTTGCCCTCATCGCACGGCCAAGTCTGGTCCGGTTGATCAGGAGGTACGCCACCAGGATCAGGAATGCCGCCGCCGCCAGCACGAACAGGCGCAGCCAGGACACGGAGACCGGTCCGAGCACCAGCGGAGCCTCAGGAAACGGCGTTGCCACCGATTTCGCGACGCCGCCCCAGATCCACAACGCGCCCGATTGCATCGCGATCCAGGCGCCGATCATGACCAGCATCGTGGTGTCGATGTCCGAGCCGCGCAGCGGCCTCAGCAGCGTCAGCTCGATGGCCGCACCAAGCAGCCATCCGGCCAGCACGGCCACGGGCAACGCCAGGAAGAAGTTCAAGCCGAACTGATGCACCACGATGAACATGATGTAGGCGCCGAACGTGTATAAAACGCCATGCGTGAAGTTCACGACGTTCATGATGCCGAAGATCAACGTGAGCCCGATGCCCAGCAGCGCATAGGTGCCGCCGAGCACGAGCATGTTGATCAGATGCTGTAGAAACTCGCTCAAGACTGCTCCCGAATGATCCGCATGTCGGCGAGGGCTGCGCCGCCCTCGCCCGGGCAGGGCTATCGCATATGGCCTTTTGGGCGGCCTGAGCGCGCGCCTCGTCCTTCGAGACGACCGCTCCGCGGTCTCCTCAGGATGAGGCTGAGCGGCATCGGAGCCCGTTGAAGCCGCTGCCGCGGACTCCATCCTCATCCTGAGGGCCCGCCCCAAGGCGGGCGTCTCGAAGGATCGGCCACAACAAGATCAGCCCATATGCGATCACCTTGCTCGCCCAGGGTTGCCAAGACTAGAGCGTCTTCATCTCGACCTTGCCCTCGTTGATCTCGATCAGATAGACGTTCGGCTGGCTCTGCCCGCTCTCCTTGCCTTCGGGACCGGACTTGCGGAACACGATGTCGCCGTTGAGCCCCTTCAGCCTGATGTCCCAGAACGCCGCCTTGATCGCCGCGGGCTCGGCCTTGCCCGCCTTCTCGATCGCGGCTGCCACGGTGCGGATACCGTCATACCCGCGGAAGCTCTCGGTGCAGCCGGCGAACTCGAAGCCGCGCTTCTTCCATTCGGCAATGAAGTAGCTGGTGGCTTCCGGATTCGGCGTCTTGTCCGGGAACCACGGCAGGAACGTCGTCAGATGCATGGTGCCGTTGGCGGCGGCTCCCGCCTGCGCGATGATCTGGTCCGGGTTCTGCGAACCGCCGGTGGTGATGATGCGCTTCGTCAGTCCCAGCGCGGCCGCCTGCTTGAAGATCAGCGTCAACTGATCGACCGCGGTGGTGACGATGACAGTCTCCGAATCCGAACTCTTGATCTTGGAGAGCTGCGCGCTCATGTCCTGCGCGCCCTGATCCATGGTCTCGACCAGGCCGATGCTGATCCCCTTGTCCTTCATCATCTTGGAGAAGTCCTCGGCGGTGCCGCGGCCCCAGTCGTTGTTGATGACGAGGAAGTCTACCTTCTTCAATGCGAGCTTATCGACGATGCCCCTGAACGCCGCGGCCTCGACCGCCGAGGGCGGCGAAATGCGGAAGATGAAGGGATTGCCAGTCGTGGTGATCTTGCCCGAGGACGAGGTCTCCACCACCATCGGCGTTTCATATTCGATCAGCTTCGGCATCACGGCCAGCGTCAGGCTCGAGCCCCAGGCGCCCATCAGGACCGGCACCTTGTCGCTGGTGATGAGCTTCTCGGCAACGGCGGCCGCTTCGGTCGGATTGCTCTTGTTGTCCTCGATCACGAGCTCGATCTTCTTGCCGAGAATGCCACCCTTGGCGTTGATCTCGTCGGCAGCGATCTTGGCACCATTGACGACGTAGGTGCCGGACGCCGCGAACGCGCCGGTGAGTGGTTGGTTGACGCCGATCTTGATGGTCTGCGCCTCCGCCGCTCCAGCGAACAGGGCTGCCGCCAGCGCGACTGCCGGAACAAGTCCGAGTGCTCGTGTCATTCTGTCTCTCCAATCCCACGCTGTTGATCCCTAGGCAATCCAAGCTTCATCGCTTCCGCGCTTGCGCGAACGCGCCGATCCGTCATCCCGCTCCGCCCGTCTTGGCGAAGAAGCGGCCAAAGATGCGCGCGAGGCGGGCGCGCAAGACATCGAAAATGATCGACAAGCCGCCGAGCTCCGCCGGAACCGTCTCGCGCAGCGGCGCACCCGACATGTGGCGGTCGAGATTGCCGGCGAAGTCCGCCACCAGGCGTCCGGCGAGATCGCGCACCAGACCGGGCCGGCCGACTTGGGCCAGCAATCCCGTGAGCGTGTACCCGATCGACAGCTCAACGGCGGTCGCACCGCCGTCATCGACGGGTACCAGGCGGTAGCGAATTTCACCTTGCGTCGCCGAGCGGCTGCGGCGGTCCGTGCCGATGCCGACGATGCGGCCGGTCAATGTTGCCGGATCGCGCTCGACGCGCGCGGCCCCCTCGAATGCGGCCGCAATCGGTCCCAGCCTGATGCGGATCGCACCTTCGATGCGTTCCGGCTTCGGCGCCGCCGTCAGCGATACGCCGGGAAGGCAGGCGGCGATGCTCTTGATGTCATCGAACATCGCAAACATTTTTGCTGGCGGGTGCGGCAGCGTGAAGCGCTGATCGAGAATGGTCGCCGGCGTGAAGTCCGGGATGAAGTCCGGTACGGGGCTCTCCGATGCCGGCGCGAACTCCTGCCGCACAGGCCGCAGCGGCTGTTCGTTGCCGCCAGGCGCAGCCCATCCCGAACCGGCGGGACCAAGGATGGTCCGGCCGCCGCCGGCTTGCGGCGCGATGTTGCGGGCGCGCCGGGCCTCGATCACCGACTGCACCGCCCGCACGATTCCGACATAGCCGGTGCAGCGGCAGAGGTTGCCGCTCAGGCCGACGCGGATCCGGCGCTCATCGCCATCCGGCAGACGCAGCACCAGGTCGCGTGCGGAGACCAGCATCCCCGGGGTACAATAGCCGCACTGCAAGGCATGCTCCCGGGTGAAGGCGGCACGAAGCTCGGCGGTGACCTCGTCCTCGTCGAGACCTTCGATCGTGGTGATGTCGGCGCCCTCGCAGGCCACGGCATAAGTGATGCAGGAGCGCGCCGGCACGCCGTCGAGCAGTACGGTACAGGCGCCGCAAACGCCGTGCTCGCAGCCGAGATGCGTGCCGGTCAGGTCGAGCTTGTCGCGGACGAAATCGGCAAGACTGGTGCGCGGCTCCGCCAGCACCTCCACCGCACGACGGTTGACGTTGAGGGCAATGGTATTCATGCCGCAGCCTCGTGAACGGCACGTTTCAACACGCTCACATGGATATGCCGCTGTACGGCGTCGCTGATGCCGGCCTTCGCAAGCAGGAGATCCGCGACGCGGGCGTCAAAACGCTGCTTGTAATCGGCGGCGATGCGCCCGCCGAACAGCTCCGCCGCATCGGTCACAACGATTGGCGCCGTGTCGATCGCACCGATCACGACTCGGGCGGTGGCGGCGGCCGGATCGACCAGGACCGCGCCGATGGCATGGGCAAACTCGCCAGTCTTGCGGCAGCTCTTGGCATAGCCCAAATGCGCCGAGACGGCTCGCGCCGGCACATGAATGGCCTCGACGATCTCGCCGGCCTGCAGCGCCGATTCGAGGGCGCCGACCACGAACGCCTCGATGGCCAGCGTGCGTGCGCCGGCAAGGCTGCGCAGCGTCAACCGCGCCCCCAGAGCCGCGAGCGCCGAGACCCAGTCCGCGGCGGGATCGGCATGGCTGAGCGACCCGCCGATCGTGCCGCGGTTGCGCACCGCGCGATAGGCGATGTTGGCAGCAACGCCGCGCATGGCGCCGCGCGTCACATCCGGCGCGCGTCCATCCTCGATATCGGCATGCGTGACCAGAGCCCCGAGCACAAGTTCGTCGCCGCAAATCTCGGCCTGCTTGAGCTCGGCAAGGCCAGAGATGTCGACGACCAGCTCCGGCTGCACCAGCCGCAAGTTCAGCATCGGCCCGAGCGATTGGCCGCCCGCGATGATCTTCGCCGATCTGTTCGCCGCAAGCATCGCCAGCGCCGCGTTGAGATCGCGTGGACGCTCATAGAAGAAAGGCGCGGGTTTCATGCCGCATTCCTTTCGGCGGCTTGCGCGGCCAGCACGGCCTCGACCACGCGAGGAGGCGTGATCGGCGACTGCATCATCTCGACGCCGAGGGGCCGCAGCGCATCGTTGACGGCGTTGGCGATCGCGGCAGGCGGCGCAATCGCACCGCCCTCGCCGATACCTTTGACGCCGAACTGCGTGTAGGGCGACGGCGTTTCCATGTGGTCAAGGCGCGCCGCCGGAACTTCGGTCGCGCCGGGAAGCAGATAGTCGGCAAGCGTCGTCGCCAGCGGCTGACCGGACGCATCGAACGGCATCTCTTCGTAGAGCGCGGTGCCGATCCCCTGGGCGAGACCGCCATAGATCTGGCCGTCGACGACCATCGGGTTGACCAGCACGCCGCCGTCCTCGACGATCACGTAGTCGAGGATCTCGACCTCGCCGACATCAGGGTCGACGGCAACGACGGCGGCATGCGCGGCATAGCTGAAAGTGCCGCTGTCGCGCGCGGGCTTGTAGCCCTGGGTCACTTCCAATCCGCCGGGATCGACGTCGGCTGGCAGATCCTGCGGGCGGCGATACCAGGTGTGGGCGATCGCCTGGAGGCTGACGCTGCCGTTGACGCCGCGCACCTCGCCGTTCTGCAACACCACCGCGGCCGGATCGTGCTGCAACAGTTTGGCGCCGATGCGCCTTGCACGTGCACCGAGCTCGCGGCAGGCCGCTGCCACTGCGCCGCCCGCCATGACCATCGAACGCGAGCCCCAGGTGCCGGTCGAATAGGGCGTCATCGCAGTATCGCCGAGAACGATGCGCACCTTTGCGACGTCTATTCCCAGCATCTCATGGGCGACCTGCGCGAGCGTCGTCTCCATGCCCTGCCCGTGCGAATGCACGCCGACGCGCAGCTCGAGGCCACCGTCCGGCGTCAGCCGCGCCGATGCCTGCTCATGGCCCGGAACCATCGGGATGCCCCAGCCGGCATAGACTGACGTGCCGTGCGCGGCCTGCTCGCAATAGATGGAGACGCCGACGCCGATCCGGCGGCCGTCAGCCTCACCCTGGCTTTGCTTGGCGCGAACGGCAGCCACGTCGACCGCGGCGAGCGCGCGCCGCATGGCTTGCGGATAATCGCCGCTGTCGAAGTGCTTCCTGGTGATGTTGTCGAACGGCATCTGCTCCGGTCGCACCAGGTTGCGCAGCCGCACCTCGCCGGGTTCGAGACCGGCCTCCGCCGCCACGAGGTCGAGCATCAATTCCAGCGCGAAGCACACCCCGGTGCGCGCCACGCCGCGATAAGGCAGGATCGGGCATTTGTTGGTGGCGACCGAAAAGGTGCGGCAGCGATAGGCCGGCATCCGGTAGGGGCCGGGCAGGATGCTCGCGACCTGCGCAGCTTCGAGGCAGGCCGAGAACGGATAGGACGAATAGGCGCCGGAATCGACAGTCGCCTCGCAATCGATGCCGCGCAGCGTGCCGTCGCGATCGGCATAGACCGTGATCCTATAATGGTGCTCGCGGCAATTGGAGCTGGCAACGAGATGCTCGCGGCGATCCTCGATCCAGCGCACGGGATGGCCGCGGCGCATCGTCAGCCAGGACAGGCAGACCTCTTCAGGCAGCAGAATTCCCTTGTGTCCGAATCCGCCGCCGACATCAGGCGAGATGACGCGGATCCGGCCCTCTTCCATTCCGAGGCATTCAGCAAGGCCGCTGCGCGTGATGTGGGGCATCTGGGCCGCGGAATGCAACGTGAGTTGATCGAGCCTCGGATCGAAGCTCGCGACCACGCCGCGGCCTTCGAGCGGCGACATGCATTGCCGCGCGGTCGAGATCTCGCGCGTCACCTTGATCGGCGCGTCCAGGGCGGCGGAGATATCGACCTCGTAATTGGTTTCGAGGAAGACGTTGTCGCCCCAATGCTCGTGCACCAGGGCAGAGCCCGGGTCGCGCGCCTTCAGCATGTCGTAGACCGCAGGCAGTTCCTCGAGGTCGAGCGTCACCGATGCCGCGATGTCCTCGGCCTCGGCCCGAGTCGGCGCGACGCACATCGCGACGAGCTCGCCGACCTGGCGCACCTTTCCAAAGGCCAGCACCGGCTGCTCCGAGATCTTGAAGCCCGGAAGTGCCGACACAGCGCGGATCGGGCTGACACCGGAAAGATCCGCCGCCGTGAAGACGCTGCCGCGATAGCGCTCGGGCACATGAATGCCGCGGATCCGCGCATGCGCCAGCGGGCTGCGAACGAAGGCGACGTCTTGAAGAGCCGCGACGCGAATGTCGGCAACGAACTGGCCGCGGCCGCGCATCAGCCGGTCGTCCTCCTTGCGCGGCAGCCGGGCGCCCACGCCCTGCCCAGACCCGCCAGAAGGAAACTTTCGCTCGCTGCGCACGCCGGCGCTCTCCTTCAAATGGGCCTACGCCGCGACAGCCTGCGGCAAGATCGGCGCGACCGCGTCAAACCGCGTCCCGGCGCGCAGGCAGAACGCCGGCTGCAACAGGCGCTCGGCGATCACTTCGTTCTTTTCATTGTCGCTCAGGACGAAGCGGCCATTCCGCTCCGTGAGGACGGAGACGTCCGCATCCCTGCCGACCCTAAGCGCGCCGATCTGCTCGCTGCGGCCGAGCATCTTGGCCGGATTGGAGGTGACCATCGGCACCACCTGCTCGAGCGACAGGCCGAGCGCCATCATCGAACTCATCGCCTGGACCAGGCTGAACTTGGCCTGCCCGGCAAAGGGATGGTTCTCCTCATCCTCGTGCTCGTCCGGAGTTCCGGCCGGCGCAGGCACGTGGGTGTTGTAGCCGTGAATGTCGGCGCCCAGCGTGGTCGGAACAATGCCGGCGGCAATCGCCTTCTTGGCGAGGCGATACGAGAAATGGCTGCCGTGGCCGACGTCGACCTTCAGGCCGCGATCGAGCGCCGCCTGGATCACCGGATGCACCTCACCCTCGCGATTGACGAAGCCGCCAGGATGACGCGTGAACGGATGGGCAAGGATATCGCCCTCGCGGAGAAGCGGAACGACGCGCGTCAAAATGGTGTCCGCGTCCTCACCATTGGCGCCGCTCTCGGGCAGCCCCCAGAGCTGACCGAAATGCACATAGACCGGCAGATCGGCGCGCCGGCCGATCTCCGCCGCCATCTCGATGACGCGAATGCCCCAGCGCGCGAAGCCGCCGATCTCGGCATGAGCCTTGATGCCGCGCACGATATCGAGATTGGCCATCGCCGAGTTGACGGTCGCATCGATGTCGACGCCGTCGGGACTATAAAGCTTCGGATAGTAGTGTCCCTCAAGTCCGCCGACGAGATAGGCGGACAGAAAAGCATAGACGCGCGAGGTCGCCTGCTCCGCGATGAAATGACGGAAGCCAGGCAGCGTCATGCAAGATGGACCACCCTGATCGACTAGCGTCGTCACACCCGACTGCACACCGACCATGTCGGCGTTCATGCCAAAGCGGCCGGAGACATATTGATAGACATGCGCGTGGGTGTCGATCAGCCCGGGCAGCACGAGCTTGCCGCCGACGTCGACCACTTCCCTGGCGCTGGTCGGCAGAATGTCCGACGCGACCGCCGCGATCTTGCCGTTACGGATGGCGACGTCCCTGATGCCGTCCACGCCGGACGCCGGACAGATCACGCGGCCGCCTCGCAGCAGCAGGTCGAAGCTGGCAGTGACGGACGTGGCGCTGACGGACATGGCGCTCTCCTCTACTTCCGCAGGCGGTGGCTCCGCCCGAATACGAAGCATGCTTCGTATTTTGACAAGAGCAAACTTCGTGCCATCATCGGGTGGTGGCGAGCGCATTCGAATCGAGCTAAGCGCGGCGGAGTTTCAGGGCTGGGAGAGCGTGCAGTGCGGCAAGCAAAGAAACGTCGCAGCGGGGGCAAGCATCGCCCCTGGCCATTGTCCCAACGTCCCGGATATTTGATCCGGCGGCTGCATCAGATTCACGTCGCGCTGTTTCAGGAAGCATGCAGCGCGTTCGAGGTCACACCACTGCAATACAGCCTGCTCTCCGCATTGGCGGTGCGCGAAACCGCCGATCAGACCACTTTGGCGGCCGATATCGCGCTGGATCGGACGACAACGACCGGCGCACTGAAGCGGCTTGCCGCGCGCGGCCTGGTCGAACGCGCCGTCAACAAGGACGATCGCAGGGCACGATCGTGCCGGTTGACGCCGGCAGGCGCCGCCCTGCTGGTCAAGATCGAGGGCCCGGCACGAGAGGCGCACCGCGCGACGCTCGGTGATTTGAGCGTGCGGGAACAAACATTGTTCGTCGAAATGATGCAGCGCATCGTCGCCGGCAACCCCAGCCGCGACAACGCTACTGCCCTATTCGATTAGCCGCCGACATCACGCGGCTGCCGCACTTTTGGAGTTGGGCTGCCCAATTTATCATCGCACCGCTGCCCGCCGACGCAACACCGCGGACTTCATGCGGGCCCGCAGGCGGGACGCAACTGCCCCGCGCCATGGTCCAGCGAAGCGGCACGTGAGGTTGGCCGGCGCTTGAAAATTCAGGCGCAATCCGATGTCGCACCGGCACCATCAAGCAGCCGCACAAGCCCCTGCTCCGGCAACGCGGCGCGCAATGGCACGATTTATGCTGCGACGATACGAAGCGTGCTTCGTATTGGGGGATGTCATGACGGATTCCGAACTTCGCGCCGACGTTCACAGCATCGAGCCAATTCCTGATGCGGACCGGGACTCGACCGGACCGCAGCAGATGTGGATCTGGGCGGGAGCCAATATTGCTCCGGTCAACTGGGCGCTCGGCGCCCTCGGCATCATCCTGAAGCTCGGACTGATGGAAACGATCGCGGTCATCGTGCTCGGCAACATCGTCGGCTGCGCGATCTTCGCCGCCTTCACAGTGATGGGGCACAAGACCGGCGTCAACCAGATGGTGCTCAGCCGATCCGCGTTCGGCGTCCGCGGCGCCTACCTGCCAAGCATCCTGATGTTCGTGATGACGCTGGGCTGGATCGGCGTGAACACCTACTTCCCGGTGAAGATTTCGATCGGCATCCTCGGCCAGTTCGGCGTTCCCGACACCTGGCTGATCGAGATCGTCATCATCACGGTGGTGATGGCCGCTCAGGTCCTGATCGGGGTCTACGGCTTCTACGCGATCCGCACCTTCGAGAAATACACGGTGCCGCCGACTATCGCCATCATGGTGCTGATGAGCATTTTGGCGTGGACCCGGCCCGGTGTCGTCAATTGGGGACTGGCAACGTCGCTGCCGCCCGGTGCGCACCTTGCGATGCTGAGCCTGCTCACGACGGCGATCGGTGTCGGCTGGGGCATTTCCTGGGTCACTTGGGCGTCCGACTATTCGCGCTTCGTGCCGAAAAACGTGCCTGCGAAATCCGTGTTCTGGTACAGCTACATCGGCATGTTCGTGCCGACGGTCTGGCTCGGCATTCTCGGCGCGACCATCGCCTCGACGACGCTCGACACCGATCCGGCCAAGATGGTCAGCGCGGTGTTCGGCGGTCCGGTCAGCATCCTGGTCCTGCTGATGGTGCTGCATGGCCCGATCGCCACCAACATCCTCAACGTCTACTCGGCGACGCTGGCGGCCCTGAGCGCAGGGCTCAAGTTCTCGCGGTTCTGGCTCACGCTGATCGTCGGCGTCGCCGGTTATCTGGTCACGCTGTACTTCATCTTCGCGCCGTCTTTCGCCAAGGCGTTCGACAACTGGATGATCAGCCTGCTGCTGTGGATGAGCCCGTGGGCCGGCGTGGTGCTCGCGGACTTCTTTGTCAAGCGGAAGGGCAAGATCGACGTCGCCGAGCTTTATCGCTCGCCCGAGACCAGCGCTTATGGCGAGATCAACTGGGCCGGCATGATCGCCTTTCTTGCGGGTCTCGTCGCCGGTTGGCTGGTGGAAGACGGCCTGGTCGGCGCGCTGCAGGGACCGATCTCGATCAACTTGCTTGGCGGCGCCGATCTGAGCTGGCTGTTCGGAATCGGGGTCTCGGGCCTGGTCTATCTTGGGCTGAGCAAGCGTGTCACCTCGCCGTCTTCGATCGTTGCGAGCGGCGCTGGACGGTGAAGGCGGATCATGGATTTCGTGCTTCGATCCACACCCGGAAACGTCCAATGGGGACTGTGGGATGGACGGCTGAAGCCGGCACTCCGGATCGCATCCGGAGACTGCGTCACCATCGAAACGCTGTCGGGCGAGCCGGACGATCTGCCTGATTCCTCGCTCGGCTTTGACATCGTGCCCGGACATGCCGACGTGCTGGCAAGCACGTTTCGTGGTCCGGGCCCGCATTTGCTCACCGGACCGATCCACATCGAGGGCGCCGAGCCTGGCGACGTCCTCGAGGTGCGCGTGCTGAACATCGAACTGCGCTGCAACTGGGGCTGGAATCTCCAGGTCCCCACGCTCGGCACGCTGCCGGAGGATTTTCCCGAGTTTCGCCGCATCCACATTCCGCTGGACCGCGCACGCAACGTCGCCAAACTCCCGTGGGGGCAGGAGCTGCCGCTCGCCTTGTTCTTCGGCAATTTCGGCGTCGCGCCGCCGCCGGCATGGGGCCGGCTGTCCTCAAAGGAGCCGCGAGCCTTCGGCGGCAACATGGACAACAAGGAGCTTGGCGCCGGCAGCACGGTCTATTTTCCCGTATTCGTGCCGGGCGCGCTGTTCTCCGCGGGCGACGGTCACGCGCTTCAGGGCGACGGCGAAGTCTGCCTGACCGCGATCGAGGCCGCGCTTACCGGCACCTTCGAATTCCATGTTCGCCGCGATCTTCGCCTCGCCTCGCCGCGCGCCGAAACAGCGTCCGACTGGATCACCATGGGGTTCGATGAAGATCTCGATGATGCGGCCAAGGCGGCGCTGCGCGACATGATCGCACTGATCCGCGAGCATAGCGGGCTCGGTGCGCAGGACGCCTATACGCTTTGCTCGATCGCGGCCGACCTTCGGGTCACACAAATGGTCGATGGCAACAAGGGCATTCACTGCGTCCTGGCAAAATCCCGCATGCCCTGATCGTTCGGACGACGGCTAGGACTGCACGGCTGTTCGACAGATACGGCATCATCGATAAATCAGCCACCTTAGCCATCCACGGCTGCGATCCGGCAAATTGACGGCAGGCACAGTTGCGCAGCAACGTGTCGAGCCCAATCAGATCAAGCTCGACTTGCCGCGGCTCAGCACTTTGCCCGCGCCCTTGTCGCCGACGATCTTGCCGTGCTCGCACACCACGCGGCCTCGCGCGATCGTGGTGACGGGCCAGCCGGTGACCTCGAACCCTTCCCAGGGCGTGTAGTCGGAGCCGTGGTGCAGGTCGGTCTGCCGGATCGGCTTGGTCAGCTTAGGATCCCACAGCACGATATCCGCATCGAAGCCGACGCCGATCGAGCCCTTGCGCGGATAGAGGCCGTAGATGCGCGCATGGTTGGTCGCGGTCAGCTCGACGAATTTCTGCAGCGTGATCCGTCCCTTCGAGACGCCTTCCGAGAACAGGATCGGCAGCCGCGTCTCGACACCGGGAATGCCGTTCGGCACCCAGCGAAACGAGGTGCGGGAATTCGGCGTCAGCTTGCCCTGGGGATCGTTGTAGCGGAACGGACAATGGTCCGACGAGAAGGTCTGGAACACGCCGGTGGTGATGCCTTCCCAGATCGCCTGCTGGCTTTCGGCATCGCGCGGCGGCGGCGAGCAGACGTATTTGGCGCCGCTGATGTCCATGTTCAGGCCCTTCATGTTGTCGGCCGTGAGCGTGATGTATTGTGGACAGGTCTCCGCATGCACCGGCAGTCCGCGCTGCTGGGCCCAGCGCACCTGCTCCATCGCCTCGCGTCCGGAGACGTGAACGATCATGATGGGAACGCCGATCACTTCGGCATGGCTGATCGCACGATGCGTCGCCTCGCGCTCGACCGCCTGGGGCCGGGACACGCCGTGATAATAGGGCGCGATGTGGCCTTCACGTTCGAGCTTCGCGGTGAGGAAGCGGATGGCGTCGTAGCCCTCGCAATGGACCATGACCAGCGCCTCCTCGCGACGCGCGACGTCGAAGACCTCGAGCAACTGCTTGTCGCTGAGCACGAGGTCGTCATAGGTCATGAATACCTTGAACGAGGTGTAGCCGTCTTTCACCAGCGCCGGCAGCTCCTGCCCGAGCACGACCGCGGTCGGATCGGAGATGATGAGGTGGAACGCCGTGTCGATATAGCACTCGCCCTTGGCAAGCTTGCGGTAGTTCTCGACGCAGGTCCGCAGCGAGGTGCCCTTCTCCTGGAGCGCGAAGGGCAGCACCATAGTGTTGCCGCCGGCCGCCGCCGCACGCGTGGCCGAGGCAAAATCATCGGCCATCACCACGTCGGGCCCTGAGGCCTGCGAGATGTGGACGTGGCTGTCGATCCCGCCCGGCAGCGCCAGCAGCCCCGTCGCGTCGATCTCGCGCGCCGCGCCCTCGATGCTGTCGGCAATGCTGACGATGCGGCCGTCGCGGATGCCGATATCCGCGCGAAACTCGTCGCTGGCCGTCACGATGGTGCCGCCGCGAATGGCAAGATCGAGCTGGGTCACTTGCATCTCCGTCACTTGATGACCGCCGATGTCTGGAAGATCCGGCCCCAATCGGCAAGAGCCCCGATGTCGCCGCCAGCCAGCTCCAGGGTCCGCCACAGCGTGACCGCCACCGAATCGAGCACGGCGATATCCAATTCCCGCTCCAGCGCGGCGGCCAGCGCGGCCCCGTCGAGATTGGTGCAGAGGATGACGACGGCATCGACGCCCTCCGCCGCTACCGCGCGGATCATGCCGGCGATCGTCGCAGGTGCAACCTCGCCGAAGGAGAAATTGTCGCGCAGCCCGAGATGCCGGTCCGCATGCAGAGCGATGCCCTCCTCGGCCCAAACGTCACCGATGCGACGCTGCACATCGTCGGTATAGGGCGAAACCAGACCGACCCGTCTGGCGCCGAGCGTACCTACGGCATCGATGCAGGCGAGCGTCGACGTCGTTGCGGGCATGCCCGTGCGCCCCGTGATCGCCGCGCAAAGGCTTTTGTCGCGATCGATACCAAGCCAGCTCGCTGAGGTGCCGTTCCAGGCGATCGCATCAACCTTGGCATCCGCCAGCAGATCCGCCGCCGGCAGCATCACGGATGTGTCGAATTGATTCAGCGCCACAGTGTCGAGCGCAATCTCGGTGACGCGGAAGCGCGAGAAATGCGCGGAGACGCCGTCGATACCGGCCAGCATGGCACTGGTGACGGGCTCGAGCACGGAATTGGACGACGGCGTGATCATGCCCAGCCGCTTGCGCATGACGCTCATCCTCCAGCGGCTCTTCAACGGTCTTGCTTGACGGGGACGACATTGTGTCTGGCCCACAGCGTCTCGGCAACCCTCTGAGCTTCACGGACCAGTTCGGCACCATCGGCATTCAGCAGGCGCCCCTCTTCGATCACGATGCGGCCGTCGACGATGACAGTCCGGACATTGTTACCATTGCCCGACCATACCAGGGCGCCAAATCCGTCGATGACCGGCGCAAGCGTCGGTTCGGACAGGTCGAGCAAAACCAGATCGGCCTTCTTCCCGACGGTAATCGACCCGATCTCGTCACCCAGCCCGAGCGCTTCGGCCCCGGCCTGCGTCGCCCATCGGAGTGCCGCTCGCGCGTTCAACCCGTCCGTTTCACCACGTATCCGCTGCATCGCGACGGCCCAGCGCATCGCCTCGAACATGTCACCCGAAAATGTATCGGTGCACAACGCCATGCGGGCGCCACGGCGCTCGATGGAAGCCGCCGGCGCAATGCGGCCAGTCTTGGCATTGCCGATCGGTGTATAGGCCATGGTGGCTTTCGCTGCTCCAAGAGCGGTCTCGTCGCTGGCCGTCATGTGGATGCAGTGCGCGGCAATCAGCCGCTGATTCAGCAGACCGGCAGCTTCGAGCACCTCGACCGGCGATCGCCCGCTACGGGCCAGGGTCTGAGAAACCTCGATTGGGCTCTGACAGACATGGGTGTGAACATTGCCACCATATCGTTGCACGAGATCTGCGACCTGACGCAGCAGATCATCCGAGCACGTATCCGGCGCGTGTGGGGCAAAATCGCACCTGATCCGACCGTTGTCGTGGCCTTGCCAACGCTCGATCAGTGCGACGTTCTCCGCGATGCTTGCTGCACCGATCGCAGCCGAATATTCGTAGCGCTTCTGCGTCAAGGCCTCCGGATCGGCATCGTGGATCCGGCCGGCTATGACCGCGCGAGAGCCTAGTTCGAAATGAGCCTTGGCCAGCGCCTTAGGGTACCGGTAAAAATCGACAATCGTCGTCGAGCCCGTACGCAGCATTTCGTAGACGCCGAGCCGCGACAAGGCGGCGGCCTCGCCCTCGGTCAGCCGGTGTCCCTGCGGAATTCCAGCCGTGAACATCGGCGCAAAGCCGAGATCTTCGATCATTCCGCGTGTAATCATCAACGGCGTATGATTGTGAACGTTGACCAGCCCCGGCATCACGAGCCGCTCGCGCGCACCGATCGTGCGCGCTGGCGACCAGCGCATCGCGACCTCGTCGCCATCGCCAACGTCCGCGATGCGGCCGTTTTCGATGGCAATCGCACCGTCTGCAATGATGCGATCAGTTCCGTCCAGGGTCAGGAGAAGTCCGCCCCTCACCAGGAGATCGCAGCTGCGCGGTGTGACTGCGGATTCCATGGCTAAGACGCCTGCGCAAAGCGCGTCGATTCTTCGCGTATCAAAGCCAGCACATGGCGCTTTGCATCGTTGAACTCGGGGCTGGTGATGTCGCGCGGGCGCGGTAGGTCGAAATTGACGGCATCGCGGATCCGGCCCGGCCGCTTCGTCATCACAACGATCTTGTTGCCGAGCACCAGCGCCTCGTCGACGCTGTGGGTGACGAACACGATCGTGCAGCGGTGCTTCTGCCAAATCGCGACCAGCTCCTCCTGCATTTCGAGCTTGGTCTGGGCGTCCAGCGCCGCGAACGGCTCGTCCATCAGGATGACGCTCGGGTTCATCAGAAGCGCACGGGCAATGCCGACCCGCTGGTTCATGCCGCCGGACAGCTCGGAGGGATGATGGTGCTCGAAGCCGCGCAAGCCGACGAGATCGATGAATTCCATGGCGCGATGGTGCCGCTCGGTCTTCGACACGCCCTTGAGCTTGAGATGGAAGGCGACGTTGTCGATCGCCGTCAACCACGGCATCAGGGTCGGCTGCTGGAACACCACGCCACGGTCCGAGCCGGGCCGCTCCACCTGCTTTCCGCCGACCAGCGTGCGCCCGGACGTCGCCTGCTCGAATCCGGCGATGATGTTGAGCAGGGTCGACTTGCCGCAGCCGGACGGGCCGAGCAGGCAGACGAAATCATTGGCCTCGATGTCGAGATTGATGTTGTCGAGGGTGAGCAGGTCACGGCCGCGCCGCTTGTCGGAAAACACCTTGACGATGTTGCGAAGCTCGATTGCCGCCATCAGCCATTCCTGCCTTGCACGGTGGTCGTCGTCTGCCAGCGCAGTGCGCGGGCCATGATGGCCTTGAGGCCGAGGTCGGAGAGATAGCCGAGCAGCCCGATCGAGATCATCGCCGCGAGCACGATATCGTAGCGCAGGAAATAGTAGGAATCCCACAGCACGTAGCCGAGGCCGCTTTTGACCGCGACCATCTCGGCAGTGACCGTCAGCATCCAGGCCGATCCGACCGCGATGCGAAGACCTGCGAAGATCGAGGGCAGCGCCGCCGGCAGCACGATATCGGTGAGCATCTGCCGCTCACTCGCTCCCATCATCGCACCGGCGCGCACGAGATTATGGTCCACCGTCTTCACGCCATGAATGCTGTTCATCAGCACGGGAAAGAAGGCGCCCAGGAAGACGAGGAAGATCGCAGGCTTGTCGGCAATGCCGAACCAGATGATCGCGAGCGGAATCCAGGACACCGGCGGAATCGGACGCAGCATCTGCAGCGTCGGCTCCAGCGTTTTCTCGAACAGACGCGACCAGCCGATGGCAACCCCGGCGAGGATTCCAAGCACGCTTGCCAGCGCAAAACCGCCGAACACGCGCAACGCGCTGGCGAACGCGTCGCGTAGCCAGTGCCCCGAATAGGTCTGTGTGGTCTCGTCGAAGCCGGATACCCAATCGCCGAGCGCATGCAGCACCGCGCTCGGCGCCGGCAACAGCGCGGGCGGCAGCATGCCGCTGCGGGCGACAGCTTCCCAGCCCGCGATCAGCAGCGCGGGAACGACAACGCGTTCGAGGCCCTGACGCGCGCGGGCCAGCCGAAACGCCGGCTTGGCCGGCGAGACGTCAATAGCCGAGGTCATTCTTGGATTTTCCCGTCGCTTGCTCGATGAACGAATAGTCCATGTTCTTCTCCGCTTCCGCGGAGACGTCCTTCGAGATGTATTTGAGGTCGCGCATCATCGCGGCGATCGCGAGCGTCTGGGCACGATGGATCGCAGGATCCGGCGCGGCGTTCTTCAGTGCCTCGGTCGCCACCGTCTTGTCGAGGCCGGTGAGCTTGTTGATGACGTCGATCCACGGCGCCTTGTCGGCGATCAGCCTGTTGTCGAGCTCGACCACGGCGGTGACGACGCCCTGGACGCCAGCGCGCTGGCTGGCAATGACATCTGAACGCGTGACGATCAGGTTCGTCAGATTCCCCGCGGCCTGGTCGTAGGGCAGCACGAAATGCTTGCCTGCGCCGGCAAGCCGGACCTGCGAGGCGAACGGCTCGACCGTGCAGATCATGTCGACCTCCCCGCGCTGCAACGCCGCGAGATGGTCAGACGGATTGGGAATGTTGATGAACTGGATGTCCTTGTTGGGATCGACGCCCTGCTTCAGAAACGCGCCGCGCATGTGAATGTCCTGCGCGTTGCCGCGGGAGGCCGCGACCTTCAGCGGTTGGCCCTCGCTCTTGGCTTTCGCGACGGTCGCCTTGAAGGCGGTCCAGTCCTCAGGCGGAAGGTTCAGCTTCGCGGAGGAAAGACATTCCGAGCCGCCGTTGATCTGGCCGGACACGGCGACGACGTCGAAATCTTTATCGAGCGCGGTGATGTAGTGCAGGTAGGTGACCTGCGCGACATCGATGCTCTTCGACACCAGGGCGGTGAGGACGTCATTGCCCGAGTTGAAGCCGGTGGCCTCGACCTCGACATTCTTGGCCATGCCCGGGATCAGCGACATCGGCAGGCAATGCGCACATTTGGCGAAACCGAGCTTGATCTTTGCGGTCTGCGCGGAGGCGAGATGGCTTCCGCCAAGCATTGCCGCCATCACCACGAGGCCCAGTCGCAAACTCGTCCGCATCGCTCACTCCGTCCGAAGGCGCGAGATCTCGCGCGTCGCGCAGGATCATCCGTCGCCCTTCGCCGCAGCGCAATCCGGTTTTTGCATGCTGCATACAATTTGCGCGCTATGCCATTGTTTTCAGCAAGATACGTCGGTATTTTGGGCAAGCCAAAGGGCCTGAAACGGCTAAGGTCAACGTGAGAAGTGAGGCACGCGTGCAGCCAAAATCGGAAGCGCCGAAAGGACGAAAGTCGCCCAAACTCAAGCGGATGGGTCTGCATGAGCGCGCGGCTGCGCGAATGCGGACGATGATCATTCGAGGCGAGCTGGCGCCGGGGTCGCGGACACAGGAGACCACGCTGTCGAAGTCGCTCGGCGTGTCGCGCACCCCGCTGCGCGAGGCGATGAAGGTGCTGGCGGCTGAAGGACTGATCGAGCTGCGCCCCAATCGCAGCCCGCGCATCGCCGATATCGCAGTCGACAGCATCTCGGAATTGTTCGAGGCTCTCGCCGGTATCGAACGGCTTGCCGCCGAACTCGCCGCGGAGCGCGCGACCGACCGCGATCTCGCCCGCCTGCGCACGCTTCAGACCCGCATGGAGGGTCATCATCGCAGCGGCAAGCTCGACGACTATTTCGCCATCAACGGCGAGATCCACAGCATGATCGTCCGCATGGCGCGCAATACGCCGCTGCGGGAGGCGCACGAGACGCTGATCTCCCGCGCCGAACGCGCGCGCTATCTGGCGCTCGGCGCCGACCGCCGCTGGAGCAATTCGGTCGACGAGCATGCCGATATTCTGGCAGCACTCGAAGCACGCGACGGCGAGGCGGCCGGACGTCTGCTCGGTGCCCATGTCCGGCGCACCGGCACCGCTCTGCTCGAAGTTCTCGCCACATCCAACCCCAAACAAACGGCAGTGTGACCATGAAGCTGCTCCTGCTCAACCCCAACACCAGCGCCGAAGTCACCCGGCTGATGATGGATGTCGGGCAGCGCGCAACGTCGCCCGGCACCGTGCTGGTCCCCTGCACCGCGTCCCGCGGCGTGCCCTACATCTCGACGCGCACCGAGGCCCAGATCGGCGGGGCGATCGCTCTGGAAATGCTGGCGGAGCGGCATCGCGAGGTCGATGCAGCGATCATTGCGGCCTTTGGCGATCCCGGCCTGTTTGCTGCGCGCGAGACGTTCGACATTCCCCTGGTCGGCATGGCGGAAGCCGCGATGCTGACGGCTTGCATGGCTGGACGGCGCTTCGCCATCGTCACGTTCGCGCAGGCATTGGGGCCCTGGTACGAGGAATGCGTGCGCGCCCACGGGCTATGGGAGCGCTGTGCCGGCATCCGCATGCTCGATACGCCGTTCCAGGCGATCTCTGAAGTCGGCACCGAGAAGGAAGACTTGCTCGTCGCGCTCGCGCAGCGCGCGATCGTCGAGAATGAGGCCGATGTCCTGATCTTCGCCGGCGCGCCGCTCTCGGGCCTTGCCGAGCGGGTTGCCGACCGGATCCCCGTCCCCGTCATCGATCAGGTCGTTGCCGCCGTGAAGCAGGCCGAGGCGCTGGTGGCACTGCGCCTGCGCAAGGCGACGGCGGGCACGTTCCGCCGCCCCGCGGCAAAGCCCACCACCGGTCTCGCCGAGGCGCTCGCCGCCCGGCTCGAACATCGCAACAGTTGATCAGGCAGGCGGCCGGCGATGCGAAAAACCCAGCGTCTGTTCGATGATCCGGCCAAAGGCAAACAAGCGGGATTCGCACCCCGGCGGAGCAATAATCTGGATGCCGAACGGCAGCTGATTCGCTCCCCGCTGCGTCGGCACGGTCAGGACCGGAAAACCGACCAGCGAGACAATGAAGGTAACGGCGAGATAGTCGATCGGCGTGTCCAACGTCGTGCCATCGATTGCCGTGACATCGCTGACCTCGTTCGGCCAGGGGAAGACGGACGCTGCCGGCGCAACCAGGAAATCGGCGCGGGTGAACAGGTCGCAGAAGCTGCGGTAGATCGCAGTGCGGCGGCGCTCCGCATTGAGATAATCTTCGGCCGAGAGCCTTGCGCCCGCCTCGATATTCCAGATCACGGTGGGCGTGAGCTCGTCGCGACGCGTCTTCAGCAACTCACCAAAACTGTTGGCGATGTGTGCGGCACGCAACGTGCGGAAGGTCCCGATTGCACCGCCGCAATCGGGCGACGATTGCACAATGTCGGCAACGCGCGCCAGCGCCTCGCAGGCCATCGCAAAGCGTGCCCGAACGTCGCAGGCAACCGGTGCAACGCCGAAATCGGGCGTGACGGCGATCCGGGCATGTCCTGCGCGTGTTCGATTCCCGCCGAAGCTTCTGGTCGAGAGCGGATCATGCGCATCGGCTCCCTCGCACACCGACAACGCAAGCTCGAGGTCGTCGATGCTGCGGGCGAGGAAACCGTGTGTGGCCAGCATGTCCCAGCCCAGCGGGCGACGC
This sequence comes from Bradyrhizobium sp. 142, assembly GCF_023074015.1. Lineage (NCBI taxonomy): Bacteria > Pseudomonadati > Pseudomonadota > Alphaproteobacteria > Hyphomicrobiales > Nitrobacteraceae > Bradyrhizobium > Bradyrhizobium sp. 142. The sequence continues at coordinate 39,385 of NZ_JADPKQ010000224.1, read as the reverse complement.
GGCGATGGAATGCGACCCGGTGTCGGCCGGATCGAGGCGACATCGCAGAAACTCGCGGGCGTGCGCACGGATCCGCCGAAATCGGTGCCGTGCGCCAGCGGCACCATACCGGCCGCGACCGCGACGGCGGAGCCGCCCGACGATCCGCCGGAGGTCAGCGCAGGATCGAACGGATTGCGGGTCGGACCGCACAATCTGTTGGTGCAGACCGCACCGAAGCCGAATTCGGGTGTGTTGGTCTTGCCCAAAATGATCGCGCCGGCGCGCCGCAGCCGCGCGACCACGAGGTCTTCTTCCGGTGGCACGTGGTCACGAAACAGAACCGAACCATAGGTGGTCGTCAGCCCCGCGGTGTCGGTGAGGTCCTTGATCGCGACGGGCACGCCATGCAGCGGTCCGGCCGGCGCGGACGCCGCGTCACAGATTTGCGCCGCACGGCGGGCGCCCTCAGCGTCGACCGTCACGAATGCTGCCAATCGCGCGTCCTGTTCCGCGATCCGCGCAAGGTGCGCCTCGACGGCGTCGCGCGAGGACAGCTCGCCTCTCGCGATAGCGCGCGCAAGGGCTGTGGCGGTGAGGTCGCAAACCGATCGATCCGATGTCATCGTGCCACAATGCCAAAACGCGCAGCGAAAAGCGACGGGCACGGGCACGAGACTTGCTTTCTTCCTCGGGAGAACGGGAGGCAACATCATGGCTGAAACGCAAGGCGGCCGATCGCTCGTGGTCGACGCCGTCACTCACCGCTATCCGAGCGGTGCGCTCGCGGTCGAAAACATCAATCTCGACATCAAGGGCGGCGAGATCATCGCCCTGCTCGGCCCCTCCGGCTGCGGGAAGACGACCTTGCTGCGGATCATTGCCGGCTTCATCGCGCAGAGCCAGGGACGGATCATCATCGGGGACGACGTCGTCGACGCGCTGCCGCCGAACCGCCGCGCGGTCGGCATCGTCTTCCAGAACTATGCGCTGTTTCCCCATCTCACCGTGACAGAGAACGTCGCCTACGGCCTCGCCGCCCGCGGCATCAACAAGGCGACGCGCCAGCGCGAGGCACAACGGCTGCTCGGGCTGGTGCAACTGCCGTCGATGGCCGAGCGGCTGCCGCGGCAGCTCTCCGGCGGCCAGCAGCAGCGCGTAGCGCTCGCCCGGGCGCTGGCGATCAAGCCGTCGATCCTGCTGCTCGACGAGCCCTTCGCCGCGCTCGACAAGAACTTGCGGCTCGACATGCAGATCGAGGTCAAGCGGCTGCAACGCGTCTCGGGCATCACCACGCTGATCGTGACGCACGACCAGGAAGAGGCGTTGTCGATGGCCGACCGCGTCGCGGTGCTGAGCCACGGCAAGCTCGAACAGTTCGGATCGCCCTCGGATGTCTACGACCGTCCCCAGACGCTGTTCGTGAACACCTTCGTGGGATCGAGCAACCGCATGCCCGGCGTCGTGATATCGGCGGACCGCACCGCCGCGAAGGTACGCCTCGATGCCGGCGCGGAGATCGTCGCACGGCCCGCGGGCGCCCTCAGCGAAGGCGGCCGCGTCACCGTCTGCATCCGTCCCGAACATCTGCAGTTCGTCGGCGACGAGACCGGCTTTGCCGGCGTGGTCGGCATGTCGCTGCCGCTAGGGGCCACCGTCGTCCATGAGGTCACGACCGCCGACGGCTCCGGGGTAAAAATCTCTCAGGCGCGCATCGGCGAGACACGCGCACTGGAGAACGGCGCCGCAGTGCGCCTCGCACCGCTCGCGCCATCGCTCGCCAACGCCTTTCCTGCAACGCTTTAGATCCAGTCATAGTCCACAGGGAGTTCGACATGATCCTCAATCGCCGAAGCCTAATGACGACCGCACTCACACTCGGCGCCATGAAGGCGTTTCCCGGGCTGAGCTTCGCCCAGGCCCGCCCGCTTGTGTTTGCGACCTTCACGGGAAGCTGGGAGGAAGCGCACAAGGCCGTGCTCGTGCCGGCCTTCCGCAAGGCGAACGCCGATGCAGCGATGGTGCTCGACCCCATGCTCTCCGTCGACCAGATCGCGAAGGTCAATGCCGCCAAGGCCAATCCGCCGATCGACGTCATGTTGCACGATCCCGGCCCCGCCCTCGTCGCGATCGGCCAAGACCTCGTCGAACCTTATCCGGTCGAGAAGAGCGCCTACTACAAGGACCTGATCAGCGAGGCACAAGAGCCGATGGGCCCCGCCCCGTTCTTTCAGGTCGTCGGCCTCACCTACAATCCGGAAGCCGTCAAGACGCCGCCGACCTCCTGGGCCGACCTGTGGAAGCCGGAGTTCAAGGGCCGCGTCGGCATCACCAATCTCAACTCGACGCTCGGCACCGGCTGGCTGGTCGAGATCGCCAAGATGCGCGGCGGCTCGGAGGCCAATGTCGATCCCGCCTTCAAGGCGATCGAGGAGCTGAAACCCAATCTCGCGGCCGTGGCCGCCAATCCCGGCGCGCTCGCAACCCTGTTCCAGCAGGGCCAGATCGACATCTCGCCCGGTAACTTCAACGCTATCCAGATTCTGAAAGCGCGCGGCGTGCCGGTCGAGTTCGTGGCGCCAAAGGAAGGCGCCATCGCCTTCAAGACCACGATCCACATCGTCAAGAATTCGCCAAACCGCGAGCTCGCCTTCAAACTGATCGAGGCGGCGCTGACGGCCGAGGTGCAGACAACGCTGATGAACCCGCCCTATCTGATCGTGCCGACCAATTCCAAGGTGACGATGGGCGGCGAAATCGCGCGCGTGCTGGCCAAGGACACCGCCGAGCTGAAGCAGAAGTTCGTGTTCCAGGACTGGAAGAAGATCAACGAGCAGCGCTCGGCCTGGATCGAACGTTTCAACCGCGAGATCAAGATCTAGCACCATGGGTACAGCACCGGCATCGCGGGATGTGACGTCCTACGGCATGGGATTGGCAGCGCCGCTGGCGCTGTTCTTCCTGGTCTTCTTCGTCGCGCCGCTCCTGCAATTGCTCTGGCTCTCGCTGCACAACGACACGGCCGCGCTCCATTGGGGGCTCGGCCAATATTTGCACTTCCTCACGGACGCTTTCAGCCTGAGCGTGCTCGGCTCGACGCTGCTGCTCGGCGCCGAGGTAACGCTCGTCTGTCTCGTGCTCGGCTTTCCCATCGCCTGGCTCTATCAGCGGGTCGGGCCGCGGCTTCAGACCATCATCATCCTGATCGTGCTGTTGCCGCTTCTGACCAGCGTCGTGGTGCGCACCTTTGCCTGGATCGTCATCCTGGGCCGCCAGGGCATCATCAACGCGACGCTGCAATCGCTCGGCATCATCGATACACCCCTAAAGCTGCTCTACACCCAGTTCGGCGTTGTGATCGCGCTGGCACAGGTGCAGATGCCGCTGATGACACTGCCGCTGATCACTGCACTCGGCCGGATCGATCCGAATCTCGACGACGCATCCTGCTCGCTCGGCGCCGGAAGCTGGCGCACGTTCTTCAAGATCGTGCTGCCGCTGTCGCTGCCCGGCGTGATCGCCGGATGCACGCTGACCTACGCCGCCGCGATCACGGCCTTCATCACGCAGTCGCTGATCGGCGGCGGCCAGATGCTGTTCATGCCGATGTATCTCTATCAGCAAGCGTCGACTCTCCAGAACTGGCCCTTTGCATCCGCGATCTCGATCATCTTCCTGCTCGCCGTGCTTGCGGTCGTCTCCGTCTTCACCACGCTCGGCCGCATGTCGCGGGGCTACGGAGGCGCATGATGAGCGGACGCAAGCGTACCCTGGAGGCGATCAGCTTCGAGTTTGTCATGACCGTGGTCGCGGTGATCGCGCTGATCATCATCATCGCTCCTTCGCTCGTGGTACTGATCGTCTCCTTCACGAGCGGTTTCTCGCTGCGCTTCCCGCCGCCCGGCTATTCGCTGCGCTGGTACGCCGAGCTGTGGAATGCCTGGCAGCTGCACTTCGCGGCGAAGAACAGCCTCATCGTCGCACTATGGGCGACGTGCTTGTCCGTCGTGCTCGGCGTCGCGGCCGCGCTTGCGATCTCGCGGTCGCGGACGCTGTCGGCCCGGCTGCTCGATTCCCTTTTCATGTCGCCACTTGTTTTGCCGGCGCTGGCCTTCGGCCTCGCCGCCCTGATGCTGTTCTCGCTGGTCGGCCTGCCGGTGTCGCCGCTGACGCTGGTGATTGGCCACACCGTGGTCTGCGTTCCCTATGTCGTGCGCAATACGGTTGCCGCGCTCGCCCAGCTGGAGCCGACCCTGCTCGAAAGCTCGGCAGTGTTAGGGGCCAGCCGCCTCTACACGTTCCGTCGCATCGTGCTGCCGCTGATCCGGCCCGGCATCATCGCCGGCGCCTTCATCGCCTTCATGTCCTCCTTCGACAACGTGCCGGTCTCGCTGTTCCTGCGCGATGCCGCGACCGACATGCTGCCGATCCGGATGTGGCAGGACCTCGAGGGCAAGCTCGACGTGACCATCGCAGCCTTGTCGGGTGTGCTGATCATCGCCACCGTCGCGCTGGTCGCGGTGATGGAGCGCGTCACCGGACTATCGCGGCGGCTGACCAACTGATCAGGCGCCGCGGAACAGCGAATAGCCCCAGCGGGTGAATTTCAGCGGCAGGTGGAAATGCTCGTCGATATCAGTGATGCGGAAGCGGAACGGCGTCACGGTAAGAAAGCCGGCGCTGTCAGCAAAGAACTCGCCGAGATGAAACAGCACCTCGTACACGCCCGCCGTGACGCCGGCGCCGTGCGCAACGGGATGATCCAGCACGCCGTTTGCGCCGAGCCGCCCCTCGGCGATACGCAGCTGTTCGGGGTCGATCCGCCAGATCTCGATGCGCAGGCCCTGCGCGGGACGCCCGCTCGCCACGTCGACTGCGTGAATGGAAATGCCGCCTGCCACCTTGCCGTTCCTCCTATGAGCGAGCGGCCATGGTAGACGGAAACACGGCCGTTCGGCCAGCGCCCGCGCTGCTGCCGGCCTTGGGGGCGATGACCTCGCTCCAGGCGCTGGTCGCGCTGGCCTTGTTCGCGCCGGGCGTGGTCGCGCCCAGCGCCCATATCGAGGTCTGGCAGCTCTCGATGTTCTCATGCGCGGTCTTCGCCGTCGGTATCCCCGCCTCGTTCTGGGGCGGCAGCTTCATTGCGCGCCTCGGCTCGTTGCGGATCGCGAGCCTGTGCGCGGCAGCGATCGTCGCCTGCATGGCGTTGGCTTCGTTCGGCTCGACGGCCGCCTTGCTGGCCGCGGGCCTCTGCCTCGGCCTTGCCTTCGGACCGGAGACGCCGGCAAGCGCGGCGCTGTTGGCGCGGCTCGTGACCGCCGAGCGCCGCGCCTTCGTGTTCTCGGTGCGCCAGACCGGCAACCAGATCGGCGCCGTCTGCGGCTCGCTGGTCCTGCCCGCGATCGCGATCTCGCTCGGACCGACCTGGTGCTACGCAGCGGTCGGCGCATGTGCCCTGCTGGCCATCCTGTGGTTCGAGCAACTGAGGCTTGCCTACACTGGCAAAGTCGTCGCTCCTCCGGAACTTGGTCTTCGCGCGCGGCTGGCGCTGGTGACTGCGGACCGGCGCATCGCCATGCTGGCGCTGGCGTCGATGCCGTTCAGCGCGATGCAGGTATCGCTCAATACGGTCTTCGTCACGCTGGGCACGCGCGAGCTCGGGCTCAGCCACATCGAGGCCGGCATGGCGCTCGCCTGCGCGCAGGCAGGCGGCCTGGTCGGCCGGCTCGGCTGGGGTCTCGTCGCGACGCGCCTCAATGCCTCGCGCATGGTGCTCATCGTCATCGGCCTCGGCATGGCCTTCTGTGCCGCGGTGCTCGGCCTCGATGGCGCATCGCTCGGTCGTACCGGCCAGTTCGCGATTGCGGCGCTGTTCGGCCTGACGGCGTCGGGCTGGAACGGCGTCTTCATCGCCGAGATCGCTCGCCTCGCCCCGCAGGACCGGATCGGCGAGACCACCGGCGCGGTGCTGACTGCATCCTATGCCGGCCTGCTGGCGGCACCGGCGCTGATGTCGATCCTGGATGGTGCGGCCAGTCTTGGCGCCGCGTTCTTCGCCTTGGCCTGCCTTGCGCTGTGCGGCACATTCGCGCTGATCTGGGGGAGCCATGACAAAGCTGGTAAATAGCGCACACGGGATTGCGGCCGATGTAACGGCCGGACGAACGACCGCGGCCGAAACCGCCAAGGCCACCCTCGGACGCATCGAGGCTGCCAAGCCGCTGAACGCAGTGGTGACGATCGACCCCGCACGCACGCTTGCCGATGCCGCGGCGGTCGACAACCGCCTGCGCGCTGGCGAGAAGATGCCGCTCGCCGGCGTCCCCATCGTCGTCAAGGACAACATCTGGACCGGCGGCTGGCGCGTGACGCAGGGCTCGCGCCTGTTCGCTGATTTCGTCGCGCCGCAGGATGCGATTGCGATCGAGCGGCTGCGCAGAGCCGGTGCCGTCGTCGTTGGGATCGGCGCGACGTCCGAGTTTGCGTGCAAGGGCGTCACGACGTCGCCGCTGTTCGGTCCCACCCGACATCCCCTGAATCCGGAGCTGACGCCGGGCGGCTCGTCGGGTGGTCCGGCAGCGGCTGTCGCAGCCGGCCTCGTGCCACTCGCGATCGGTACCGATGCTGGCGGCTCCAGCCGCAGGCCGCCGGCCCATGTCGGCGTCGCCGGCTTCAAGCCGTCTTATGGCGCGATCCCCTACGGGCCTGGTTTCGCCGAGCCGTTTTTTGGCCTCTCTGTCATCGCACCGATCGCCGCCACCGTTGCCGATGTCACGCTGGCGTTCGAGGCCATGGCCGGTATCGATCCGCGCGATCCGGATTCCGCGGACGTTTCGCAACGGGCCGAAGACATCGCCAATCTGCGCGTCGCCTTCTCGCCGCGCCTTGGGCTCGATGTCGCAGTCGACAACGTCGTCGTCAATGGTTTCATCTCTGCCGTAGAGCGCCTTTCCGCCTCCGGCTTATGCATCGCGCAGCGTGATCCCGTCTGGCCGGCCGGCGCGACCGAAGAGGCCATCATGCCGCTTCAGCACGCCGGCCTCGCCGCTCTCCATGGCAACGCCTTCCCCCAGGATCCGACCGTGTTCGACCCTGATATCGCCAGGCAGATCGAGCGCGGACTCTCCTGGTCGGGCGCGGACGTTGCTGGGGCGCTGGTTGCGAGCACCGCAATCGCCAATGCGTTCGCGGCCTTCTTCACCGAAATCGACCTGCTGCTGGCACCGACCGTCCCTTGCGTTGCCTGGCCGCTGACACAGCTTGGGCCCGACATGATCGGCGGCCGCCCGGCGAGCCCGCGCGCACACGCCGTGTTCACGCCCTTCGTCAATCACGCCAGATTGCCGGCGATCTCGATTCCGTGCGGGACTGACGCGGCTGGCCTTCCTTTTGGCCTCCAAGTGATCGGCCGGCGCGGCCAGGATCGCACTCTGCTGCGAGCCGCACAGCACATCGAGACCATGTTGTGCACATTTTCGAAGTAGAATTGGAGGTAGAAATCGGCGATATGAACGAGACTAATGGCCGGCTCGAATGCACTTGCTTCGGCGCCGTATGAGACGGCAGCAATGCCGTGCGCCGCCTCGCTCAAAACGCCCGCACAGAATGGTAGACGCGGCCAAGATAAATCAGGTTCTCCGTCAGGCCGGAGCTCTGCAGCGCGACAACGCGGCAGAACAATACATCGTGCGTGCCGACCGTGACGACATTCGCTATCTCGCAATCGAAGGCGGCTGCGCTGTCGACGAGAACCGGTGCACCCGTCGCGAGCGTCGACCACACCGCCGCCGCGAACCGTTCCCTGGCGGGCACCTTGCCACCAAATAGCCGTGAAAGTCGCTCCTGCCGACTCGATAGCACATTTACACACACGACGTTGTTGCCCGCCACGCTTACATGCGCCGAGGATGCGCGGTTCATGCACACCAAAAGCGTCGGCGGATCGTCGGTGACGCTGCAGACGGCGGACGCAGTGAAGCCGGCGCGACCTGCGGGACCATTGGTCGTGACGATGCTGACCGCGGCGCCGAGACGCGCCATCGCATCGCGATAGTCCCCTTGGAAACTTTCCGTCATTGCTCCGCCTCATGTCGCGCAGTGAATGACCGCCTGGCGAGCTCAACCTCTCGCAACACTTGCGCTAAGACAGACGCGCCGGCGGCAACATCGGCTGGCTCGGCCCATTCATGCTCCACATGGCTCGCTCCGTCGCGGCACGGAATGAAGATCATTGCCGCCGGACAGATCTTGGCGACATGACGGGCATCGTGACCGGCGGCCGAGAGAATGACCATGGTGGGATGCCCCTGGTCACGCGAGGCCTGCGCGATGCTTGCCTGCAGCTGCGGATCGAACACGTTCGACGGCGCATCGACCAGCGGCGTCACCGTGACCGTGCAAGGAGGAGCGTACTCGCGGCAGAGAGCTGTAATACGGGCACCGGCTGCGGTGAGCGCCGCATTCTCCGGATGACGCAGATCGATGCTGAAGCTGACGCGCGACGGCACCACCGACGGTGCATTCGGCATGACGGCCACCCGACCGATGGTAAATTTGATGTCGGTGTCGATGGTACCGATCTCGGCATGGAGCGCTGTTGCGATCCGCGCAAAGGCGGCGAGCGCATCCCGCCTCTCCTGCTGCGCGAGCGTACCTGCATGTCCCTCCGCACCTTCGACAACCACCTGAAACGTCTTCTTGCCCTGGATGCCGGTGACGACGCCGATCGTGCAGGCGGCCGCCTCCAGCAGCGGTCCCTGCTCGATATGCAATTCGAGATAGCTCTCCACGGCAAAGCCGAGCGGCCTGTGCGGCAGATCGGGAAAAGCCTGATGGAGACGATCGAGCGCTTCACCAACACTGACGCCGTCTGCATCCCGCGCGGCGCGAATCGCCGCCACGTCGCGCTCCCCGGTAAAGGCCTCCGAGCCCATCATGCCCGGGGCGAAGCGCGAGCCTTCCTCGTTCATCCAGGCGACGACAATGACGTCGCGCGCCGGCTTGTCGCCTTGCTCGGCGAGCGTGACAGCCGCCTCGAGCGCCGCCATCACGCCGGCCGCTCCGTCGAATTTTCCGCCGGTCGGCTGGCTATCGAGATGGCTGCCGAGCAAGAATGGCGGCGCGGTGCGATCTTGCCCCGCCAGTGCCAGAAACAGATTTCCTGCGGCATCGGTCGACGGCGTCAACCCCGCTTCGAGGGCCCAGCCGATGACACGGCGCCAAGCAGCGATTTCACCATCGCTTAACGCCTGACGATTGACGCCGCCGGCCGGCGTCGCCCCAATCTCGGCGAGCGCCATCAAGCGGGTCCAGAGCCGATCGGCGTTGATCAGGGGCTGGCTCGTCATCGATCTGCTACTTCGTGCGCATGATCTGGCCCGGCAACGCGCGTGGATCACGCGGCTGCCAGCGTCCGGCTTCGACCTGGGCGATGAACTCGGCGAGTAGCGCGTTGAACGCTGCCGGCTCTTCCAGATTGAGCGTGTGACCGGTCTTGGGAAATACCGAGAGGCCGCAGGCCGGAATAGTCTTCTTCAGGAAGATGCCGGGCTGGAGACAATGATCGTCCTCGTCGCCGACGACCACCAGCGTCGGCACCATCATCGTCTTTAGACCATCCTCGAGGTCGTAAAACGACGGTCGCCGCGCCTGGACGCCGCGCATGGTGTTGGCGGCGCCGCGATCGGAATGGGTCGCGAGTCGATCGGCGAATTCCCGCCAGCCACGCGGATCCTTGTTCTGGAACTGGACGCGGCTCGCGCCGAGCGCATAGATCCTGGAGAACTCCTTGGCGCCCTGCTTCTCGAAATTGTCGGCAACTTCGAGCGAGACTCCGCGAAAATACTCCTCATATTCCTTTTCGCAGCCGTAGCCGGCGCTGGCCACCGTCAACGACAAAGCGCGCTCCGGGGTGCGCAGACCGAAATGCACCGTGCAGAAGCCACCCATCGATAGGCCGACGATGTGCGCCTTCTCGATCTTCAGCGCATCGAGCACGGCAACCGCATCATCCGCAGCGAGCGCCTGCGAATACATCTCCACGCTGTCAGGCACATCCGACGGCGGATAGCCACGTGCGGCGTAGGTGATGCAGCGATGGCGCCTGCTGAAATTGCGAAGCTGCGGCTCCCAGCTCGCGTGATTGCCGCCGAATTCATGAATGAAGAGGATCGGCGTACCCTCGCCCGCCTCTTCCACATGAAGCTTCACGCCGTCCCTGGTCGTGATCATTGTCATCGGCATCATCCTAGAATTGCGGCGGCAGGTCGTTGAGCGTGCGCGCTTGCACAACCATGTCCGGGAGCAGCGCGCAAAACTTGTCGACCCAGGACGGCGGCACGGACGTGCTGATCTTGACGAAACGGTCACCGAAACGCTGCGTGTGGTAGGTGCCCTGGCGGATCATGATGCCCTGACGGCGATAGCACTCGACCAGCGCCTCGGGACGGATGCCCGCCGCGATGGTCTCCAACACCAGAAAGTTTCCGTGCGACGGCATGATCGGCAGCGTCAATCCGTCGATCGCGGCCGCCGCCTCCTGGATCATCGCCTTGTTGGTCCGGTCAGTGCTGCGGACCTTCTTCATCCATTCGGTCTTGACCGACAACCCCGCCTGCGCCGCGCGCTGGGCGATGACGCTCGCACCGAGGACGCTGGTGGAGGTCTGCGCCAGCTCCTCGAACAGAGCTGGCGCGGCGACCAGAGCACCGATCCGCAGGCCGGCAAGCCCGAGCCATTTCGAAAAGCTGGTCGAAACGACCGAGCCTTGCGGCGCCACGTGAAGCGCTGGCGTGTGGCCGTCGGCGAAATCACGGTAGGTGCAATCGTGCACCAGCAGCGCGCCGCAATCGCGCGCGATCGCGGCAAAGCTCTCGATCTCCTCGCGGGTGTAGCGGATGCCGAGCGGATTGTTGGGATCGACGAGATAGATGATCGCGGTGCGCTCATCGACATTCGCCTTCAACGCCTCGGGCGTTAGGCGGTAGTTGCAGTCCGGATCGTAGATCGGAATCTCGATCACCTCGCAGCCCTGCTGACGCGCGAACAGGCACGGCCATTTCCAGGTCGGATCGGTCGTCACCAGCGTGGTGCCGGGCTTGCAGCGCGCGCGACAGATCATCGCCAGCGCGTTGACGCCCCCCTCGGTCACCAATGCCTCTGCGCCGGGCGTGCCGAGATCGGCGACGATCGCAGCGCGCAGCGCCTCGAAGCCGAGCGGCGGGGCATAGGCATTGAACTCGCCGGCCTCGATCGAGCGCAGCATCGCCTCGCGCACGGCGGGATGGCTCTCGATATGATTGGTGTTCTGGCCGAGCCAATAGAGTCCCGGCGTCGCCGAGAGCTCGTCGAAATAGCGGTTGCGGATCAGTGCCGCGGATTGAGGCTTCGACATCGACGCCTCAGATCACCGAGCCGCGCGCGGCAATGCCGCCGTCGATCGTCACCACGGTACCGGTGATGTAGCCGGAGCGCGGCGAGGACAGGAAGGCGACGAGATCGGCGACCTCCTCCGAGGTTGCCGGCCGCTTGCCCGGATATTTGTCGAACAGTTCCTCCCAGCGGCTTTCATCGCCGAGCATGTCGATCGATTTGCGCTTCATGATCTTGAGCATGCGATCAGTCGCGACAGGCCCTGGGTTGACCGCGACGACGCGCACCCCGTGATCGAGGCTGCGGCCACCAAGCGCCTTGGTGAAGGACATCAGCGCCGCATTGCCGGTCGAGCCCGCGATATAGCTCGCGTCCCAGTTCTCGCCGGAATTGCCGATGATGTTGATGATGACGCCGTCCTTGCCCTTCATACGCGGATAATAGAGACGCGACAGCGTGATGTAGCCGAACACCTTGAGATCGAAGCCGCGCCGCCATGCCGCATCATCGAGGACTTCGAGCGAACCGGCCGGGATGTCGCCGGCATTGTTGACGAGGATGTCGATGTCGCCGACCTCGGCCGCGAGCTTCTCCATCGCAGCCGTGCTTGAGAGGTCGAGTGCATGGATCGTGATCTTCACGCCGTGCCGGGCTTCCAGCTTCCGCTTGGCCTGGAGCATGGCCTCACCGTTGCGGGCGGCGAGATGCAGGTGGCACCCCTCCGCGGCGAAGAGATCGGCCACTGCAAGTCCAATTCCTTTCGATGCGCCGGTGATCAGGGCGGTCTTGTTCGTCAGCTTAAGGTCCACTCCGGGTCTCCAGGATGCAATCTAGATATACATGATCTAGCAATTTGCATACCAAGCGGCCGGAAGGTCATTCGAAGCCGGCAAGGAAGTCCAGCAAGTTGTCGCCGAGCAGGTTGACATGATCGCGCATGGCGCTGTGCGCCCTCTCCGGATCGTGAGCCAGGATCGCCCGCATGATCGCCTCGTGCTCGCGAACGGTATCGGCGATTCGGTTCGGCATGCGCGTCACCCGGCGGCGATACGCCGCCACCTGATTGCGCAGCTTGCGGGTCTGCTCGGCCAGGAAGGTGTTGCGTGAGGCCTCATAGATCGCCTCGTGGAATTCCTGGTTGATGTCGTAGAATACGTCGATGTCGCCGGTTTCGCCTGCCGCCACAAGCTGCTGGTGTACCTTGCCAATTTTAGCTCCCCAAGCCTGGGAGACGCGCCGGGCGGCGAGCCGCGCACAGAGCCCCTCGAGCTCCGCCATGACCTGGAACATCTCGATCAGCGCCTGCGCCTTGATGCTGCGGACCGTCGCGCCCTGCCGTCCGCGCAACTCGACCAGATTGTTGGCCGCCATGAGGCGGAACGCCTCCCGCACCGGCGTGCGCGAGACGCCGAAACGCTGGGCGATCTCCTGCTCGTCGAGCCGACTGCCCGGTTCAAGGTGCCCCGCCGCGATCGCCCCTTCGAGCTTCTGACGCAAACGCTCGGCGAGCGTCATGCCGGGACTCGCCTCCAGGGATTCGTGCCCATTTTTCACGCGTCCGCCCCCCGCTATGTGCACCAATATCCGCCATCATGTTTCTCCGGTAACAATATATGTATACAAAATGGCACCCTCATTCCAGCGAAACAGCTGATTTCCTTCTCGGACACGCGCGACTTGAACGCATTCGCTTCAGAGACTCGCAAGTCTTATGCCCGATTTGCCCGGAAATCGCACTGGCACACGAGTTGCTAAGAGATTTCGAAGCGGTCCGCTTTCGTATGCGAATGGCCGCCGCCATTATACAAGGACATCCCGGTGCAGGCTGCTTGCCTCCCCCATCCCGGACCGACCACCGAAGCACTGCAAGCTCACCCGAAGCCTGAGCCGCTGCTTGAACTGCGCGCGGTGAGCAAGACCTTCGGCCTCGTCGCTGCACTCTCGGGGTTCGAGGCGAACATCGCCCCCGGCGAATTTGTCACCGTCGTCGGCCCGAGCGGCTGCGGCAAGAGCACCCTTTTCAACATCGTCGCAGGATTGGAAGAGCCAGATGCCGGCGGCATCCTGCGCTTCGAGGGCAAGAGCTGCCATGCCGCCGACCTGCTCGGCCGCGTCTCCTTCATGCCGCAGCGCGACCTCTTGTTTCCTTGGCGCAACGTGGTGGACAACGCCATCCTCGCGCTCGAGGTCGAGGGCATGCCGCGCGACCAGGCACGCACCAAGGCGCTGAACATGTTGCCCGAGTTCGGGCTGGCCGGCTTCGAGAAGCAATACCCCAACCAATTGTCGGGCGGCATGCGCCAGCGCGTCGCCTTGATGCGCACCTTCCTGTTCGAACGCGACCTGATGCTGCTCGACGAGCCGTTCGGCGCACTCGACGCGCTGACGCGGGCGATGATGCAGCGCTGGTTGCTCGACGTCTGGCAGAAATACCGCCGCACCATCCTCTTCATCACCCATGACGTCGACGAGGCGATCTTCCTCGGCGACCGCGTGCTGGTCATGACGGCGCGCCCCGGCTCGGTGAAACTCGAACAGGTCGTCGAACTCCCCCGCCCGCGCCGGCCCGAGATCGTCACCTCCCCCGAATTCGTGCGCCTTAAGCGAACGCTGCTCGATGCGATCGAGGAGGAGAGCATGAAGTCGTTCCAATCCTCCATCGCACAGGAGAAGACGCCGTGAACGCGATGTCTGCGAGAGAACCGCTAGCCAAGCCGCGGGGCATCGAACCAGCCGAGCGGGATGCCCGGATCAAGCTTGCGGCCTGCTATCGCATGGTCGCCAAGCTCGGAATGGACGACCTGATCTACAACCACATCTCCTTGCGCGTTCCCGGCCATGAGGATCAGTTCCTCATCAATCCCTACGGACTGTTGTTCGACGAGATCACGGCGTCGAGCCTGGTGAAGATCGACACCAAGGGCAACAAGCTCGACGACACGCCTTATGCCGTCAATGTCGCCGCCTTCGTGATCCATGCAGCGATCCACACGTCGAACCACGACGCGGCCTGCGTGCTTCACACCCATTCCGACGCGAGCGTTGCGGTCTCAGGGCAGGAGAACGGCCTGCTGCCGCTCAGCCAGTTCGCGATGCGCTTCTACGACCGCCAGGCCTTCCACGATTACGAAGGCGTCGCCATCGATCTCGACGAGCAGATCCGCCTGGTGCGCGACCTCGGCCCGCACAAGGTGATGCTGATGCGCAACCACGGCATCCTCACCGTCGGCCGGACGCCGGGCGAGGCCTTCATGCTGCTCTACTATTTCGAGCGCGCTGCGCGGATCCAGCTCCAGATGCAGGCGGCGGCCGCAGCCGGCGCCAAGCTGGTGATGCCGCCGCACGAGATCTGCGAGAAGGCCGCCCGCCAGTTCTGGGAATTGAAGGGCGACATCCTCGTGCCCGGCGAACGCGAATGGCCGGCGCTGATGCGCCAGCTCGACCGCACCGATCCTTCCTATCGCAATTGATTTTCACCGCCTGGAGTATGTCATGTTGAGCCGCCGCCACGCCTTCTCAGTCCTCTCCGCCATCGCGCTGGCGACCGGCTCTCTGTCGGTGCAAGCGGCCGAGCCGCAGAAGGCGAGCCTACGCCTGAAATGGCTGCCACAGGCCCAGTTCGCCGGCTTCTACGTCGCAGCGGCCAAGGGCTACTACAAGGCCGAGGGCATCGACCTCACCATCAATCCCGGCGGGCCCAACCTGCTCACCGAAAACCTGGTCGCGACCGGCGCCGACACGTTCGGCCTCTCCGGCGGCACCGACAGCGTGTTCGCGGCTCGCGACAAGGGACTCCCGATCGTCTGCATCGGTGTATCGCACCAGATCACCCCCTTCATCTTCGTCACCCGCAAGGACGGGCCGGTGAAGACGATCCAGGACTTCAAGGGCAAGACCGTCACCACCTGGTTCACCGGCGCCAACCACGTGCTGAACGGCATGCTGGCCAAGGAAGGTATCAAGCCGGATGAATTGAAGATCCAGCCGCAGCAGGTTTCGGTGACGCCCTTCGTCGACGGCAGCGTCGATGTGGTCACGGCGACCTATTACAACGAGTTCTACACCATCCAGTCGCGCATGCCCAAGGACAGCCTGAAGACCTTCGTCGCCGAGGACTACGGCATCACTTTCCCGCGCGACACGCTGATCGTCGCCGATGCGACCGCCAAGGAGAAGCCGGAACTCGTCAAGGCGTTCCTGCGCGCTTCGCTGAAGGGCTGGAAGGACGCCTTCGCAGATCCGAAGGGAGCCGTCGACACCGTGATGGCCGCAGCCCCGACGCTCGACCGCGCGCAGCAGGAGTTCATGCTCACCGAAGTGAAGCGCCTGATGACCGCCGGCACGGCGGCGAAGAACGGCATGTTCTGGATCGATGCCGACGCGGTCAAGACCGCCCACGATTTCTTCCTGAAATACGGCGTCATCTCCAAGCCGCTCGATCTTGCCGCCGCGTATGATGCAAGCTTCATCCAGGGCGTTCCGCTGGCGGACCGGCTGCCGTGAGCAGCCCTTCGGCGGCATCGCTTGGTAAGCGCTGGGTTGCTGCGCAGCGCATCGCGATGCCGGCTCCACTGCACAAGCTGATTCGGCTCCTGCTCGGCCTCGCCACCGCGGCGATGATCTGGGAAGGCGCGGTGCAGCTGTTCGGCATCCGTCCCTATTATCTGCCGCGCCTCAGCACGATCCTGCTGGCGATCGCGGCCACACCCCGCGCCTATGTCGACGGCTTCCTGCGTACGCTCACCGAAACGCTGATCGGCTTTGCTTCCGGCGGCGCGTTTGGTGTGCTCATGGGCGTCGCGTTCTTCCGCGTCCGCGCGCTGCGCGAGATGGTGTTTCCGATCTTCGTGGTGTCGCAGACCATTCCGGTCATCGCCTTCGGGGCGCTCGTGGTGCTGTGGTTCGGCAACACCCTGCTCGCCAAGGCGATCATCGCGTTCTATCTGACCTTCTTTCCGGTGACGGTGAACACGCTGCTGGGCCTCGAAACCGTCGATCCGAAGCAGGTCGCGTTGATGCGCAGCTTTGGCGCCTCCAACCGCCAGCTCCTGCTCCGCTTGCAGCTCCCAACGGCACTGCCACAGATATTCGTCGCGCTGCGGCTCGCCGCATCGCTGAGTCTGGTCGGGGCCATCGTCGGCGAATGGTTCGGCGACACCACCGGGCTCGGCGTGCTGCTGCTCCAGGCCATGTTCACCGAGAATGTCGTCGCGATCTGGGCCGCTCTGCTCGCCGCCGCGCTGCTCGGCACCGGCTTCTACGCGGTGGTCGCCGCGGTCGAGCGTCGGCTCGTGTTCTGGAGCGCCGAGCAATGAGCCGCGCGCTTGTCTCACCGTCGCTCGCCGTCCAGCGCGGCATCCTGGGCGCCGTCCTCCTGGTCGCGTGCTGGGAAGGCGCGTCGCGCGGACTGCATCTGCCGGCCTACGTTCTCCCCGCGGTCAGCGACATCCTCGCAGGCCTCTGGTCCAAGCGCGCAACGCTCGTTGACGCCGCCGGCTACACCCTGCTCGAAGCGCTGGTGGGCTACGGGCTGGGCTGCCTGATCGGTATCGGCCTCGCTGTCGCAATCGCATTGGCTCCGGCGCTGCGCGCCGCGATCCTGCCGCTCGCGACCGCGATCAATTCGGTGCCCGTGGTCGGCTATTCGCCGCTGATCCTGCTCTGGTTCGGCATCGGCGTCAGCTCGAAGATCGTGATGGTGGCGATGGCGGTGAGCTTCACCATCCTGCTCTCGATGCTGGCCGGGCTCGACCGTGTCGACCGCCGCGCCGTCGACCTCATGCGCAGCTTCGGGGCAAGCCGCTTCGGGGTGCTGTGGCGATTGCGCCTGCCGACCGCCCTGCCGCTGCTGCTCGCCGGCATGCGCGTCTCGACGGTGCGCAGCGTGATCGTAGCGATCGTCACCGAGATGCTCGGCGCGCATGGCGGACTCGGCTGGGTGATCTACCAGGCGGTGCTCCAGATCGACTTCGTCCAGGTCTGGGCGGCGATCTTCGTCGCATCAGCCGCGAGCCTCGCCTTCTTCGGCCTGATCGGCTTTCTCGAACGCAAGATCCTGTTCTGGATATGACGCCATGAAACGGCAGATGCATCTCGGCCTGTTTATCCTGGGGACCGGCAGCCACGTCGCCGGCTGGCGCTACCCCGGCGCGGTCGACAGCTTCCAGGATTTCGCGGCCATCCAGGAGATTGGCCGAACCGCCGAGCGCGGCAAATTCGACCTGATCTTCATGGGCGACAACCTCTATGCCGATGCCGCCGCCCACCCCTCCTACACGCTACGGCTGGAGCCGCTGACGATGCTCGCCGCGCTCGCGACCTCGACCAGCCACATCGGCCTCGGCGCGACGGTCTCCACCACCTACAGCGATCCGTTCTCGGTCGCGCGCGTGTTCGCCTCGCTCGACCACATCTCCAAGGGTCGCGCGGCGTGGAATGCGGTGACGACGGCCAATCCGGCCACGGCTGCGAATTTCGGCACCACCCATCCCGACCACGCCCGCCGTTACGAATTGGCCGGCGAATTCCTCGACGTCGTCGGGGGCCTGTGGGACGGCTGGGCGGATGATGCCATCGTCGCCGACCGCGCCAGCGGCCTCTACATCGATCCGGCGAGGCTCCGCCCGATCGACCATGACGGCACGTTCTTCAAGGTGAAGGGCCCGCTCAACATCGGCCGCAGCCCGCAAGGCCGCCCCGTCGTGCTCCAGGCCGGCGGCTCCGAGGCCGGACAGGCTCTCGCCGCGCGCACCGCCGATATCGTATTCTCGGTGGTGCAGGACATCGAGGAGGCCAAGGCTGGTTACACGTCGTTGAAGACGCGACTGCCGTCGTTCGGCCGCAAGGCCGACGATGTCACGGTGCTGCCGGGCGTGATGCCCGTCGTCGGCCGCACAGACAAGGAAGCGTTCGAGAAGCTCAACGTGCTCCAGAGCTTTGTCAGCGGCAGCAATGCGCTCGCGATCCTGTCCGACCGCTTCGGCCGGGACATGTCGGCCTACGATCTCGACGGGGGTATACCGGACATCGCGCCGTCGGACAGCTATCACAGTTTCGCAAGCGTCATGCTCGCCAAGGGGCGCCGCGAGAACATGACGCTGCGCGATCTCTACAATCTCACCGCCGCCGCCCGCGGCCATTGGGTGCTGTGCGGTTCGGCCGAGCGCATCGCCGATACGCTCCAGCTCTGGTTCGAGGAACACGCCGCCGACGGCTTCAACGTGATGCCGCCCTATTTCCACGAAGGGTTCGAGGATTTCGTTGAGCTCATCGTACCCATCTTGCAGGAGCGTGGGCTGTTCCGCGCGGACTATGAGGGGACGACGTTGCGGGATCACCTCGGCCTTGCGCGGCCGGCCAATCCCTTCTTCCAGGCCTAGCCCACACTGGCGACTCGCAAGGCGCGCTCGAGTTCTGGACCGAAGAGCGCTCCAAGATGCTCTACCTCGTGCCTTCGCAGCAGGCGACCAGCATCTACACCGATCCCGTCGTTCCCCGGTCAACGTACTGGGAATAGGCGCCAGACGGCGGCACGTCGAGGCGAACGGCTACACCGTTCAGATCCGGGCTTGGCGCCGGGTAGAGCTTCATGACAAGAGGATCGTGCCCGGGAACGATGTGATCCGCGTCGGGCGCCGCGGCCCGCAGCTTGTCGAAGCCCACGAGCATGTCGCCGACATGAAACGCGGTCGTGAATGGACGCTCGCTGGTCATGTTTTCGTAGAAATGACTAACGTCGGAGGCGAGCACGACGAAGCCCTGGCGCGTCCTGATGCGGACGAACTGAAGGCCCGCCGAATGTCCGCCTGCCGAATGGACCGTCAGTCCAGGCGCAATTTCGGCATCGCCATCGTAGAAGAGGACCCGACGCGCATAATTGAGCCGCACGATCCCGCAGATGTCCTCGACCTCGAACGAGTGCGACAGCCTCGGATACTGCATGTAGCGTCCGGTAGCGTACGCAAGCTCTCGTTCCTGCAAGTGAAATCGCGCATTCGGAAAACGGTCGAAATTGCCAGCGTGGTCGTGATGCAAATGTGTGAGGATCACATCGTTGACGTCGGCGGCATCTATATCGAACGCACGAAGCGTCTCCACCGGACAGCACAGGAATGTCCGGCTGCGCTTCTTCGCAACTTCCGCGTTGAATCCCGTGTCGATGACGAAGGTGCGACCACCTCCCCTGGCCAGCCACATGAAATAGTCCGTCGGCATCGGCCCGTCATGCGGATCGCCGCCGATGAAGTGCTCGCTCCGTTGCGCATCGCGCGTCGCATAGCGGATCGCGAAGAGCTCGTATTCGGGGTCGGCCATGAGTCTTCCGATCGAACGGACGCGCCTTCAGGAACTCGCATCGACTTCGTTGAAGGCCTCGCGCGCATTGCGGAAGGCATCGATGCCCGCGGGTACGCCGCAATAGACCGCGACCTGGAGCAGGATCTCCTTGATCTCCTCCTTGGTCAGCCCGTTCTTCAGGGCGCCCTTGACGTGCAGCTTTAGCTCGTGGGGCCGGTTCAGAGCCCCGAGCATTGCCAAATTGACGATCGAGCGCGTGCGCCGGTCGACACCGGGCCGCGTCCACAACGCGCCCCAGCAGAATTCGGTCGACCACTCTGCCATCGTGCGCGTGAACTCGTCGGCGCCGGCGATCGACTTGTTGACGTAGTCCTCGCCGAGCACTTCCTTGCGAACTTTCAGGCCCTTTTCGAACAGTTCGGTCTTGCTCATGATCATCCTTTCCGGTCTTGAGAATTATGTCTAGAGACGATTGGAAGCCGTGTGGCGCGACGCCAGCGGTGGTCGCAGCGATTGCAGGATGTCGGCGACGTCATCGAACGCGTCGAGCTGCCAGGCCGCTTCTATGACACGGTCCGCATCCCAATCGCTCCCGCCCACCCGCACGCCGCCGCGCAGCTTGGCCTCGATGTCGCAGTCTGCGAGCGGAGCGGCCAGGCTGCCGCGCGGCGAGATGACGGTTTCAGTGAGAACTTCACCTGACAACAGGCGCAAAATGACGCGCGCGGCGCCGTCGGGCATCTCGCCGTCAAGCTCTGCCCTCACCTTCCGCCGCAGCTGCGTGATATCGGGCCGAACCACGGTCTCGCGCGAAAATTCGCTGACGCCGGCCGCACCGAGCAACAGTGCACAGGCCGAACAATGGTGGATGCTGACGCGGGCATCGCGCTCGTTATTGACGGCCCGGTCGCCCCGCGCGAGCAGCAGTGCCGAGCCCTGCACAGTCACGGACTCGATCTGGTCGACCTTTCGGCCAATCCGCTCGCGCAACAGGAGGCAGGCATCGATGACCGCATGGAAGACGATGCCTGCGGGATAAGGTTTGTAGGTATTCTTCGCGATCTCCCACGACTTCCCGAGGCCACCGAGCAGGCGCACGAGATCTGGCTCGGCACCCATGGTGCGTGCCCAGCCGAGCGGACCTTCGATGGCGCGAGGTGCGGCCTCATAGCCCTGCTGCGCAAGCAACGCCGCGAACAGCCCGTTACGCGCCGCATTGCCCACGCTGACATTCTTGGCTGCGCTCGGCAGGTTCTCGACATTGCCCGCCGACTGGCTCGCCGCAATCCCGATTGCGTTCGCAATTCCTTCTGCTGGCAATCCCAACAGCTTCGCGCACGCTGCCGCCGCGCCAAAAATCCCGCAGGTCGAGGTGATGTGCCAGCCGCGCGCGTAGTGGCGCGGCGAGACCGCGTTGCCGATGCGGCATTCTAAATCCACACCGAGGATGAACGCCGTCAGCACATCGCGTCCCGACAGCCGATGCGTCTCAGCAAGCGCCAGTATGGGAGCCGCAACCGGGGCTGCCGGGTGAATGATCGTCTCGGGATGAGTGTCGTCGAAATCGAGAAGATTCGCCGAGATCGCGTTGACAAACGAGGCGCACAGCGCGTCCAGCCGCTCCGAATGGCCGATAATCGTCGCGGTCGCGACACCGCTGAACGGCGACAAGGTCCGCATCGCAGCAACGACCACCGGATCGTGCGCGGAGCCGAGTGCCGTTGCGAAGAAATTGAGAATCGATCGTCGCGCCTCATGGCTCTGCGCCTCCACGTCCGCCCATGACGAGGCAGCGACGAAATCGGCGAGTGTCCTGCTCACACTTGGAATCTGGTCTTGCGGCACGCGGGGCGTCTTCCTCGTTTTCCCGAACCTTATGTCGATCCGCGGCAAACTGTCGACCCAAAATGTTATGCTTGACAGCTTGTCTGACAATCACAACAATCCTCCAGGCTGGTGCGGGATCCGCTCCCGCGACGACGGCGGTCGAGAACATTGCCCGCGAAACGATCGACGAAAAAGATCATGAAGGCGCGCCATCCAGGGCGCGCGACAGGGAGTGAACGATGGCAGGACAAGCGCTCGGCGTGATCGGCACGGGCCGCATGGGCGGCCCCATGGCAGGGCGATTGATGGATGCGGGCTATTCGCTCGTCGTCTACGATACCCAAAGCGAAGCGACCCAGCCCTTGGTCAAGCGTGGCGCACTACTCGGCAACTCGCCGGCCGACGTCGCCTCGCGCACCGATATCGTGCTCGTCAGCCTGCCGACACCAGACATCGTCAAGGCAGTCACGCTCGGACAAGACGGCATCAGCAGCGGTGACCGCGCGAAAATCGTGGTCGATCTGTCGACCTCTGGTCCCGGCGCTGCGAAGCTCGTCGCCGAAGGGCTCAAGGCGAAGGGAATGACGCTGGTCGATGCGCCCGTGAGCGGCGGCATCAAGGGCGCGGTCAACGGCACGCTCGCCGTCATGGTGTCCTGCCCGCAGGAGACCTACGAGACGGTCCAGCCGATCCTGAAGAATTTCGGCAAGCTGTTCTACACCGGCGACAAGCCCGGCGTGGCGCAGACTGCCAAACTCGCCAACAACCTGATGGCGGCGGCAGCGCTGGTGATCACGTCGGAGGCGGTCGCGATGGGCGTCAAGGGCGGCGTCAATGCAAAGGTGCTGATCGACATCATCAATGCCAGCAGCGGCCGCAACAGCGCGTCCGAAGACAAATTCCCACGCGCGGTGCTGCCCGGCACGTTCGATTTCGGCTTCACCACCGGGCTTTCCTACAAGGATGTCCGGCTGTGCGTGGACGAGGCCGAGGCGATGGGCGTGCCGATGGTCTGCGGCGCGGTGGTGCGGCAGATGCTCGCGATCACCAACGCCAAATATGGCGCGTCATCCGACTTCACCTCGATCGCCAAGGTGCTCGAGGAATGGGCCGGAATCGAGATGCGCAGCTGACCGCGCGAACCTCAGGGAGCATGGATTGCGATGGCGATCGGTCCGACCGAATCCGGCAAAGTATCGCTCGCGCGCCGGATGGCGCGGAGCGTGCTTGCGCTCGATCTCGGGGATTTTGGGCCCGAGGTCATTGCCAAGGCAAAGATCTGCCTGCTTGACTTTCTTTCCTGCGCCTTCGAGGCGGGCAATCATCCCTGGAGCCGCCAGGCCGTTGCGATCGCGCAGGCCGGTGGCAGCGCGACGATCATCGGAACTTCGCAACTCTCCTCGCCAGCCGATGCCGCCTTCGCCAATGCCGTGATGGGACACGGTCTCGTCCGGGAAGATATGCATGCGGCCAGCATCGCGCACCACGGCGTCGTGATCTGGCCGACCCTGCTTGCGCTGTCCGAGCAAACGCCGCTGCGCGGGACGAGGCTACTCGCTGCCGCCATCATTGGCTACGAGACCGGCGCCCGGATCGGCCGCGCGCTCCTGACATCCGACCTCGCGCGGCTCTATCGTCCGACCGGGCTGGTGACCCCACCCGGCGCGGCCCTCGCGGGAAGTTTTGCACTCGGTCTCTCCGAAGACGCCGCAACCAGCGCCATCGCAATTGCGGCCAATACGTCCAGCGGGCTCAACGAGTGGCCGCATGCCGGCGGCTCCGACATGTATTTTCATCCGGGCTTCGCAGCCAGCAACGCGATCAAGGCTATCGGCCTTGCGGCGGCCGGCGCTTTCGGTTCGGAAACGATCCTCGAAGGAAGAGCCGGCCTATTCGCCGCCTATCGCCGTCAGGCCGCACCCGACAGCATCGCGCTGTTTCCGAGTGGCGAGTGCGAGATCATGGCCGTCTACAACAAGCCGGTACCGGCTTGCAATTTCGCGCAGACCGCGGCACAGGCGGCGTTTCGCGTCTCACATGAGCTCGCCAGCGCGGACGAGATCGAACGCATCGTCGTTCGCGCGCCCGAGCCCGCCGTTCGTTATCCCGGCTGCGATTCCAGGGGCCCCTACCTCACCGCGCTCCAGGCCAAGATGAGTATTCCATTCAGCGTCGCAGCGACGCTGTCGCGCGGCGCGATCGAGGAAGAGAACTATGCCGGGCTAGATGAGGCCGACATCCTGCGCCTGGTGTCGGTCACCGATCTCAAGGCAGATGCCGGCTTCACCGCCGCCTTCCCCGGCAAACAGGGAGCGGATGTCACCGTGCACCTGCGCGGTGGACGTAGGATCGGGCACGCCCTGCCCGATGTCGTCGCCGCAACGCCTTCAGATATTCGGACGCGCTTTCGGGCTGCCGCCAGCCGCGTCATCGGCGAGGACCGCACGCGGCGGCTCGAGCAACTCGTCGACGATTGCGACCAACTTGGCGACGCCAGGGTCATTGCGGCGCAGTGCCGTTTAGACACGCCGGGACGCGCTTTGCGATCAGCTTCATAAGAAACGTCGGACGATACGGGGGAAACATGGTCGACCGGGAGACCAGCCTAACAGCGCGACCGGCGAGCGATCGCCAGCAAACTTGCACGAGCGCTGTCCGGAGACAGCGCTGATGGAAGGATTTCTGCAAGCGCTTGCCGCGGGACTCCTGATCGGCGCCATCTATGGACTGATGTGCGTTGGCCTCGGTCTGATCTTTGGGGTCATGCGAGTCATCAACTTCGCTCATGGCGATTTCATGATGCTCGGCATGTATGTCGCTTTCTACCTGTTTACCGCGGCCGGCATCCAGGCTCTGTTCGGCAATACGGTGGGGCCCTTCGTTGCCATTCTGCTGGCCGGCCCATTGCTTGCGGTGTTCGGATATTTCGTCCATCTGGCCCTGATTTCGCACGTTTCGGGCACGCGGACCGCCTCGCTCGAGGGCGAGGGTCAGTACGCCCAACTCATCCTCACGCTCGGCATCGCGCTGATCCTTCAGAACGGCGGCCTCATCATCTTCGGATCGGTGCTCGCCTCGATCCGTACGCCGCTGTCGAGCTCGGCCTGGGAGCTCGGTCCCTTCTTCGACGTGAGCATCTTCCTCAACAAGGCGCGCGGCATCGATGCGGTCGTTTCGCTGGCGATCATGACGCTGCTCTCGCTCCTGATCGCACGCACGCGGATCGGCAAGTCGCTGCGCGCCGCCGCCGACAATCCAACGGCGGCGACCTATATGGGCATCGACGTCGACCGCGCGCACCGCACCGCCTTCGCGCTAGGCTGCGGCATCACGGCGATTGCCGGCGGCCTGCTCGCCACCAACTATCCGTTCCATCCCTTCGTCGGGCTCGAATATGTGATCGTGATGTATGCCGGGGTCGTGCTCGGCGGCATGGGCAGCATCATCGGCGCCTTCTGGGGCGGCATGACCATCGGCCTCGTGCAACAGATGTCGACGCTGATCCTGCCGACACAGTTGCAGAACGCCGCGATCTTCGCCGTCTTCCTCCTCATCATCTTCTTCCGCCCGCAAGGCTTCTTCGGGCGCATGGTCGAAAGGACATGATCATGCTCCGGATGCGTTCGCTGCTTCCTCCCCTGCTCTTCACGATCGCCTATGCCGCGATCTCGCTCGGTGTCACCAATTCCTACTACCAGCTCATTCTGACGCTGGTCCCGGTGTGGGCGGTATTCGGTCTGTCCTGGAACCTGTTGAGCGGGTACACTGGGTTGATTTCGTTCGGCCACGCAGCCTTCTTCGGGATCGGCGCCTATACCACCGCGCTCGGCCAGATCTATTTCGGCATCTCGCCCTGGTTTCTGATCCCGGTCGCCGCGATGCTCGGCGGTATCGCCGGGCTCCTGATTGGATTTCCAACCTTCCGCCTGCAGGGCCATTACTTCGCGCTGGCGATGCTCGCCTATCCGCTCGCCATTCTCTACGTATTCGAGTGGCTCGGCTTCCAGGAGGTGACGCTTCCGATCAAACGCGACGCGCCGATCGCCTATATGCAGTTTTCAGATCCGCACCTCTATACGTTGCTGGCGCTGGCGATCATGCTTGCCACGATCGTGCTGACGCAGGTCATTGAGCGCTCCCGCTTCGGCATGGCTCTGCTGGCGATCAAGCAGAACGAGGCGGCGGCAGAGGCAGCCGGTATCGATACGCTGGCCTGGAAACTGCGCGCGATTACGCTCAGCGGCGCGATCGCCGCAGCCATCGGCGCATTCTACGCCCAGGTGCTGCTGGTCGTGACCCCGCAATCGGTATTCGGAATGTTGGTTTCGGCGCAGGCCCTCACGGTCGCGATGTTCGGCGGCGTCGGCACCGTCTGGGGTCCGGTGATCGGCTCGGTGATCCTGATCCCGCTTGCAGAAATCCTGCACGCAGAGGCCGGTGCGCGCATTCCCGGCATTCAGGGCGTGATCTTCGGCTTTGCCATCGTCTGCGTCATCCTGTTGGCGCCAGAAGGATTGTTCTGGAAATTGCGCGACCTCCTGCGCAAGCGGGTGGCACCACGGGCGGCGCCTACGACTGCGTCGAAAGAGGTTCTGGCAAGCGTAACGGCACTAAAGCCCGTTTCGCGGCCGAACGGCGCGGCCGACGAGGTCGTGCTCGAGGTGCGCAACCTCTCTCGCTCCTTCGGCGGCCTCAAGGCAGTACAGGACGTCAGCTTCAAGCTGCACAAGAACGAGATCCTCGGTATCATCGGCCCGAACGGCGCCGGCAAGACCACGCTGTTCAATCTCCTCAATGGCTTCCTGAAGCCGAGCCAGGGCGAAGTACTGATCGACGGCCGCAACATGTCCGGCGAGCGACCGCACGCGATCTGCGAGGCCGGCATCGGCCGCACCTTCCAGGTCATGCGCCCATTCCTGCGTATGTCGATCCTCGACAACGTAGTAGTGGGTGCCTATGTGCGCGCGCGCTCGGACGAGGAGGCGCGCAGGCTTGCCCGTAATGCGGTCGCCCGCGTCGGTCTCTCGGCGGTCGCCGATCGCGTCGCAGGCGAACTTTCGACCAAGGAGCTGCGACTGATGGAGCTTGCCCGGGCGCTCGCCGGCCAGCCGCGCATCCTCTTGCTCGACGAGACGCTCGCGGGCCTCGGCCACGGCGAGGCGGACGAGGTCGTTGCCGTGATCCAGCAGCTTGCGCGCGATGGCATCACCATCGCCATCATCGAGCACACCATGCAGTCGATGGTTCGCCTCGTCGACAGTTTCCTCGTCCTTGACCACGGCGCCGTCATCACCGAGGGGCTTCCGGAAGCGGTGACACACGATAGCCGCGTGATCGAGGCTTATCTCGGCAAAAAATGGGTGGCGCATGCTCCACATTGAGGAATTGCGCGCAGGCTATTCGGCCAAACCTGTCCTGAACGATGTGTCGATCAATGTCGAATCCGGCCAGTTCGTCGCAATCGTCGGGCCCAATGGCGCCGGCAAGACCACCCTGTTCAAGACGATCTCCGGCATCGTCAAGCCGAGCGGCGGAAGAATCTGGTTCGACGGCGTCGACCTCCTCGCGGTGCCGCCGCCGCAGCGTGCCCATCTCGGCATCGCCCACGTCCCCGAGGGGCGCCAGGTTTTTCCGTCGCTGACCGTGATGGAGAACCTGGAAATGGGCGCGATGACCGAAAGGGGTCGGCGCGACTGGCAGGCCAACGTCGAACGCGTCTTCGAGTGGCTACCGGTGCTGAAGGAGCGCCGCAATCAGTTCGCCGGCACGATGTCCGGCGGCCAGCAGCAAATGCTCGCGATCGGTCGCGGGCTAGCCTCCTCGCCAAAACTCCTGATGCTCGATGAGCCTTCGATGGGTCTCGCACCATCCACTGCAGATTTCATTTTCGAGCGGCTGATCGATATCCGCCGCCAGTCCGGCCTGACCATGCTGCTGGTCGAGCAGCGCGTGGCGGAAGCGCTGGAATCCGCCGATCGTGGCTATGTCCTCGAAGCAGGACGTGTCGTGCTCGAAGGCAACAACGAGACGCTGCGTGCCGACGACCGCGTGCGCAAGGCCTATCTCGGCATGTGACAGACAAAAGCAAGGACCAGGGAGAGAACAACGTGAACAAGAGATCGAGAGGACTAACGCGCCGGACGATGCTGTCCGGCGCCGCCGCCGTCGGCCTCGCCGGCGTCGCTCGCGCACAGGCCCCCGCCGAGATCAAGGTCGGCCTGATCGTACCGCTCTCGGGCATCTACACCCGTCCCGGCCAGGTGATGAAGATGGGCGCCGAGATGGGTATCGAGCACATCAACGCCCAGGGCGGGATCAAGGCCCTCGGCGGCGCTAGGCTGAAGCTGGTCGTGATCGACTGCGGCGACACCACCGAGAAGGCCAAGAACGCGGCCCAGCGCATGGTGGCGCAGGAGCCAGATCTCGTCGCCGCCACCGGCTCCTATCTCTCCTCCTTCACCCTCGCCGTCACCGAGGTGACCGAGCGCGCCGAACTGCCGGTGCTGACGCTGTCCTATTCGGACCTGCTGACTGATCGGGGATTCAGATACATCTTCCAGACCGCGGCACCCGCAAGCCGTCAGTCCGAACTCGGCCTGCCGACGCTGATGAAGCTCGCCGAAAATGCGTCAGGCAAGAAGCCGAAGACCGTAGCGATGCTGATGGACAACACCGCAACTTCGGTGGCGACCGCCAAGGCGCTCAAGGAAAGGCTGTTCGCGCAGGATGGCCTGCACCTCGTTGTCGAGGAAGTCTGGACCCCGCCGCTGTCGGATGCCACCCCGCTGATCCAGAAGGTCCGTTCCGCAAAACCCGATCTACTGCTGTTCATGCCGAATGCGGTGTCGGACGCAAAACTCGGGCTTGAGAAGATCAGCGAATTCGGCCTCGGCCAGGGCAAGATCCCGACCGTGTCCTTCAGCATTACCATCGCCGAACCGGACATGCTCCAGAGCGTGAGCCCGGATACCGTGCAAGGCATCATGACCATCGTCGCCAACTGGGGCTCGAAGGGTCAGGAGAACCTGATCGCCGAGATCAAGGCCAAATACAAGGAGCCCTGGATGACGCAGAACGTCATCTCGACCTATGGCGACATGTGGCTGATGAAGGAGGCACTGGAGAAGGCAGGCAAGGCCGACCGCAACGCGGTCGCACAGGCCTTCCGCACCATGGATGCCGGACCGTCGAAATACTATCCGGGCGGCGAGCTCAAATTCGACGAGAAGGGTCGGCGCATTGGCGCCGGCGTCGTCATCGTGCAATGGCAATCGGGCGTGCCCGTCACCGTTTATCCGCCCGAGCTCGCGCAGGCGCAGCCGTTCTGGCCGAAGAAATCCTAAACACGTCGCGCGATTTTTCAGGGAGGAGAATTGCCATGACAACGAATAAGACCAGGATAACCCGGCGGACGCTGCTTGCGGGTGCGTCCGGCACACTGATCGGATCCAGCGCCTGGGCACAGCAACCTGCCGAAGTGAAGGTCGGTCTGCTGGTGCCGATCTCCGGACTCTATGCCCGGCCCGGAACGGTGATGCGCGAAGGCGCCGAGATGGCGGTCGATCACATCAACGCCCAAGGAGGCGTCAAAGCGCTCGGCGGCGCCAGGCTGAAGCTGGTGGTGCTCGATTCCGGAGATACCACTGAAAAGGCCAAGAACGCCGCCCAGCGCATGGTAGCCCAAGAAGCCGACATGGTCGCAGCGAGCGGCGCGTACCTGTCCTCGTTCACGCTCGCGGTGACCGAGGTAACCGAGCGGGCCAACCTGCCCCTCCTCACTCTCTCCTACTCCGATCTGATCACGGACCGCGGTTTCAAATACGTATTCCAGACCTCGGCAACAGCGGGCTCACAGGCGCGTCAGGCCCTACCGCAGATCATCAAGCTGGCGGAGACGACGTCGGGCAAGCGACCAAAGACAGTCGCGATTCTCACCGACAACACGGCGGCTTCCATCGCTTCGGCAAAGTCGATGCGCGAAGGCCTTTTGGCGGAAAACCAATTGCAGTTGATCGTCGACGAGACGTTCACGCCTCCGCTGGCCGATGCAACCTCGCTTGTCCAGAAGATCCGCTCGGCAAAGCCAGATCTGCTCTTCTTTCTGCCAACTGTAATCTCCGACGCGAAGCTGCTGCTCGAGAAGATGAACGAGTTCGGCCTCGGTCAGGGCAAGGTGCCGACCATCTCGTTCGGCATCGCGATCGCCGAACCTGACATGCTGCAAACCGTGAGCCCCGAACTGCTCCAGGGCGTGCTGACCTGCGTCGCGAGCTGGGGCGCCAAGGGCCACGAGGCGCTGATCGCCGAACTGAAGACCCGCTACAAGGAGCCGTGGATGACGCAGAATGCAATCTCCACCTATGGCGACATATGGGTGATCAAGGACGCGCTGGAGAAGGCCGGCAAGGCCGACCGCGTCGCTGTTGGTGAGGCGCTGCGCACCATGGATGCTGGTCCTTCGAAATACTATCCGCTCGGCGAGATCAAATTCGACGAGAAGGGCCGCCGCGTCGGCGCTGGCATGACCATCGTGCAGTGGCAGTCCGGCGTGCCGGTAACGGTGTTCCCGCCCGAACTCGCGCTGGCAAAGCCGTTCTGGCCGAAGCTCTGATATCACCCGAGAGAAACGGAGAACAAGATGGACAAGGCTACTTACGACCGCGGTCTCGAAATCCGCAAGAGCGTGCTCGGCAACGAGTTCGTCGACAAGGCGATCGCTTCGGCGGACGAGTTCAATCGCCCGATGCAGGACCTGACCACAGAGTATTGCTGGGGCTACGTCTGGGGACGCGAAGGCCTGACGCGAAAGACCCGCAGCTTCCTCAATCTGGCGATGCTCTGCGCGCTCAACCGTCCGCATGAGCTGAAGACCCATGTCCGGGGTGCGCTCGCCAACGGCGCGACCCGGGAAGAGATTCGCGAGGTCTTCATGCAGGTCGCGATCTATTGCGGCGTACCGGCCGGCGTGGACGCGTTCCGAAACGCGAAGGACGTCTTCGCGGAGCTCGACAAGACATAACGGAGCAACGCTGCGATGAAGGGCAAATGGGCGCTCGTGACCGGTGCAACCTCAGGCCTCGGACTGGCCATTGCTGAAGGCCTGGCCGGCGCGGGCGCCAATATCGTCCTTCACGATCTCGTCGCGCCAAAGCAGGCCGTCGACACCTTTCGCACCCGCTTTGGCGTTGACGTGATCGCAGCCGGCGTCGATCTTTCCCAGCGTGACGCGATCGAAGCCATGATGGCAGATCTGCTCCACCGTTGCGGCGCGATTGATATCCTGATCAATAATGCAGTGGTCCGGCATTTCGCCGCGGTTGAGCAGTTTCCGCCCGATCGCTGGGAGGAAGCCCTAGCAGTGAACCTGTCGGCGCCGTTCCACCTGATCCGCCTGGCGCTGCCGGCGATGAAGCAGCGCGGATGGGGCCGGATCATCAACATGGGTTCGATCTATTCGACCCGCGCGGTCGAGGATCGGATCGACTACGTCACCACCAAAACGGCGATTCTCGGCATGACCCGCGCCGTCGCCATCGAGACGGCACGCAGCGGCATCACCTGCAACACGCTCTGCCCCGGCACGCTACCGACGCCCGCCATTCTGAACAAGATCGCGACGATGGCGGCGGATAGCGGCCGTCCCGTCGAGGACCTCACAGGCCAATATCTCGGCGAGCGCCAGCCCACGCAGCGTTTCATCGCCATGGACGCCGTCGCGGCCATGGTCGTCTTTCTCTGCGGCGCAGCCGCAAACGACATAACCGGGGCCAGCCTGCCGATCGACGGCGGCTGGTCCGTCGCATAACAATCCGTTGGAGTGTTGCGATGATTGAGCAATCGAATCAGACCGTCGTCCTGACGGGGGCTGCCGGTGGCATGGGCCGCGCCATCACCAAGGTGCTACTGGAAAGCGGCCGCCGTGCCGTGCTGGTCGACCGCGACGCCGAGGCGCTCCAGGACCTTGCAGCCTCGGCCGGCAACGCAGTGTTTCCGATTCAGGTCGACGTCAGCGATCGCCAGGCCGTGGATTGCCTGCCGGACGCCATTCCGGCGCATTTCAAACCAGTCGATGTACTCATCAACAACGCCGGGCACGACATCGGCGGACGGACGCGCTTCGACGTCGGCTCTGCCGACGATTGGTCCAACATCATCCAAACCAATCTGATAGGTCTGATGCGCGTCACCCGCGCAATCCTCCCCGACATGGTCCGGCGCAATGCTGGCCATATCGTCAACATCAGCTCGATCAACGCGGTCCGGATCGTGCCGGACATGGCCGCCTATAGCACGAGCAAGGCGGGCGTGCACATGTTCACCGAGACCCTGCGCGGCGAGCTGGCGGAGACCGCGATTCGGGTGACCGAGCTCCAGCCCGGCCTGACCAGGACTAATATCATCCTGACCCGCTATCGCGGCGATAGACAGAAGGAAAAGGACTATTTCGACCAGTTCAAGCTGGCGCTCGAACCTGCCGATATCGCTCGCTCGATCGTCTTCGCGCTCGACCAACCCGCCCACGTTCAAATTGCCGAAATGATGATTCTGCCTGTAAACCGGTTTTAAGCCACTCGAACCAAGGCCCGTCATGGACAGACGCATGGAACTGCAGTCGCTCCGCATCGAGGACGTCCCGACCGTCCGGGCGATCGTTGCGCAAAAGCTGCGCGAGGCGATCATGTCCGGATCCCTGAAGCCAGGCCAGCGCCTGGTCGAGCGTGAACTCTGCGAGATGATGGGCGTCAGCCGCCCCTCCATTCGTGAAGCGTTGCGTGCCCTCGAAGCCGACGGATTGGTCAGCACGGTCCCGCATCGCGGCCCCGTGGTCAGCACGATCAGCCTTGATGAAGCCCGGCAGCTCTACGCGGCACGCGCGGTTCTGGAGGGATTTGCCGGTCGCGAATGCGCCCGGCTTCACGATCCCGAGGTGGCACGCAGGATCGGGGAAGCTCTGACCCGGTTGAAGGCCGCGGCGGCCAGGCAGGATCTCGCGGGGTGCCTCGAGGCAAAAACCGATTTCTACGGCGCGCTGATCGGCGGCTGCCGCAATGCATTCATCGAACGCATGCTTAGGCCATTGCACGATCGGATTCAACTGTTGCGGATCACGTCGATGTCGCAACCGAAGCGAATCAACAAGAGCTTGCGTGAGGTCACCGCGATCTGGCGAGCCATCCAGAGCGGCGATGCCGACCTCGCCGAGCGCTGCTGCGTCGATCACATCAACGCGGCCGCGGTGGCCGCGCTCGACATGATTGAACGGTCGGCAGCCAAGGGGGCCGCATCCTCCGGGGACTAGAACGACAAGAAAAGGCAGGGAGTGTTCGATGATGTTTCTGGTGCGATCGCTGATCCTGTTTGCCCTGCTTTGCCCCTGTCAAGGAGCGAATGCGCAGGACTACCCCACCCGTCCGGTCACGATGATTGTGCCCTTCTCCGCCGGCGGTCCCGGCGACGTGATCGCGCGGATTCTCGGCAATGCCATGAGCGCGACGCTGAAACAGTCCATCGTCATCGAGAATGTGGTCGGCCCGGCGGCACGCTCGGTACCAATCGGGTCGCGAAGGCCACACCCGATGGATACACGTTGCTCCTGATGCATGTCGGGCAAGCCACCGCGCCTGCGCTCTACGCCAAGCTTCCCTTCGATCCGGTTGGCGATTTCGCCATGATCGGCCTCGTCACTGACGTGCCGATGATCCTCGTGGCTCGGCCGGATTTTCCGGCCAAGGATTTGGGCGAGCTGGTCGCGCGAATCCGCAGCGACGGCGACAAGTTCAGCTTCGGTAACGTCGGTCTCGGCTCCGCATCGCAGCTCTGCGGACTGATGTTCATGAGCGTCACGGATACCAGGCTCACGCCGATCTACTACAAGGGCGGCGGGCCCGCACTGAACGACGTGATCGCCGGTCATATCGACGTTTATTGCGATCCAGCAACGGGGCCGACGCCGTATATCCAGTCCGGCACGATCAAGGGTTATGCGCTCACCAGCAAGAAGCGCGTGGCGACGCTGCCAGGCGTGCCGACATCCGCCGAAGCCGGAGTTCCCGCGTTCGATGTGACCACTTGGTATGGCCTCTACGCGCCGCGGGGCACGCCGAAACCCGTGATAGATCTGCTCGCGAGTGCGCTGCAGACGGCGCTCAGGGATCCCGCGCTCGTCAGCCGCTTCGCCGAACTCAGCATGGCTCCCGTCGACGCAGAGCGCGCAACGCCCGAAGCGCTCGAAGCTTTCCTGAAGGCCGAGATCGGCAGGTGGGGAAAGATCATCAGGGCGGCCGGGATCGAGCCGCAATAGTCCAGCGGAAGCCAGAGCCCGCGACAAGCCACCGCTCGATCATTGCGACAGCCCGCGTCTGCGACGTCTCTGCATGCCCATGCGGGCATGCACTCACCTTTCGCGTCAGAGGGACAGGTTACCATCGCATCAGAAGTGGACCTCGGTGCCCAAGCCAAGAACCATGGCATTGTCGGTCTTCAAGCCTGCGGCGTTATAGCCGCGCCCGCCGAGATTGATCACATACTGTGTGTCGAACTCGAGGTTCAGCCAGCCGGTCGCCTGCCATCCGTACCTTTGTGTCAACTGGTTAGCGATTATGCCTGATCGCCCGTTCTCGCCGGCAACGCGTCCGCGCCACGCGGTGGTGCGCCCTGCTGTCCTTGAACAAGTGTCGATCTCGGCGCCGTGCGGGCGAGGCCGGCCAGCGCCAGCTTGCGCCGCCGACGGGCCTGCAATTGATGATCCGCCAACACGCCGATCAGAATGACCGTCCCCATCACCGCGAAGTTCAGCGAATTTGGGATGCCCAGGATGTTCACAAGATTCTGCAGCACCTGCAGCAACGCCGTCCCCAGCACGATACCGAGAATAGAGCCCTCGCCGCCGCGCAGGCTGCACCCGCCCAGGACGGCAGCCGCGATCGCGTAGAGCTCATAGAAGTTGCCGAAGGAACTCGGAGAGACCGAGTTCGTGTAGAACACGAACAAGACAGTCGAAACTCCTGCGAGTCCGCCGCTGATGATATAGGCGGTTGCGATCACGACATTTGTGCTGATGCCCGAGAAGCGCGCCGCCTCCTCGTTCTTGCCGACGGCATAAAGCCAGCGTCCGTAGACCGAGTGCTGCAGCAGCACGCCGAGGATCAGCGCAAGGATGATCAGGAGGATGAAGGTATTCGGGATGCCCGCCACATTGCCGGAGGCGATGTTGCTCAGTGTCGCGGCCTCGTCGCCATAGCCGAAGCCGCGTGTCGAATCGCTCGTATAGTAACGGGCGGCGCCGCGATAGATCAGCAACCCGCACAGCGTCACGATGAAGGGCTGCATCTTCAGGCGGGTGATCAGGAAGCCCTGGATGCCCCCCAGCACGAGCCCACCCAGCAGCACGGCCAGCAGCGCGAAAGGCCAAGGAACCTGATAGGTCGTCAAAAGGTCGACGAATACGACACCGAGCAGTGCGAACATCGAACCGAGCGAAAGGTCGATGCCGCCGGTGATGATCACGAGCCCCTCGCCAAGCGCAAACACGCCGAAGAGGCCGATCAGATTGGCCATATTCAGCAAGTTCACCAGCGACAGGAAGGCCGGATTGATCGCGCCCGTGATGGCGGCGATCACCACCAGCAATAGCCCCAAGCCGAGTTCTTTCTTCATCATGGCGCAGCCGCTTCCACGGTTTCCAGCACCTGGCCCATTGCTAGCCGAAGCACGTTGTATTCGCTGAACTGCTCACGCTCGAGCACGCCGCTGACGCTGCCTTCATGCATCACCGCCACGCGGTCGGAGACGCCGATGACCTCCTCCATGTCCGAAGAGATCATCACGATGGCGACGCCCTGGTCGGCGAGGTCGCGCATCAGCGCGTAGATCTCGCTCTTGGCACCGACATCGATGCCACGGGTTGGCTCGTCGAAGAACATCACGCGCGGCTGCATGGAGAGCCACTTGCCCAGCACGACTTTTTGCTGGTTGCCGCCGGAGAGCGTCACGGCCTCCATATCGATGCTCGGCGCCTTGATGGAGAGGCGCCTCACCTGCTCTTTCGCGATCTTGCGCTCGGCCGTCCCGCTGACCAGCCACATCCGCGCATGATCCAAGAGGCTCGCCAGCGTCATGTTCTCGCGGATCGGCAGCTCGAGCACGAGCCCGGATTTCTTGCGGTCCTCCGGCACCAGATAGATGCCTTGACTGATCGCTTCACGCGGCGACGCGATAGCGACCGGTGCGCTGTCGATCCTGATCTCGCCGCCCAGCAGCGGGTCAATGCCGAAGGCCGCGCGGGCAAGAGACGTGCGGCCCGCGCCCACGAGCCCCGCCAGGCCGAGGATCTCGCCGTGCCGCACGGAAAGATCAACTTGCCGGTCGGGAAAGGCTGATGTCACGACGCCGGCGATGTCGCAGCCACCTGGCTGCGGCGGCCGCTTCGGCGGCGTATACAGCGCCTTCAGGTCACGGCCGATCATCAGCCGGATCATTGCGGCATGGCTTAGCTCGTCCCGCGCCAGCTCCCCCACCGTGCGTCCGTCGCGCAGCACCACGACGCGGTCAGCGCAGGTGATGATCTCGCCCAGCCGGTGAGAGATGTAAATCACTGAGATACCATGTGCCTTCAGGTCGGCAATCACCTCCAGCAGCCGTTCCGTCTCCGAAATTGTCAGGCTGGAGGTCGGCTCGTCCATGATGATCACGCGGGCCTCGATCGAGAGCGCCTTGGCGATCTCGACCATCTGACGCTCGGCGATGGACAGGTCTTCGACCAGCGCATCGGGCGCGAAATCGGCGCCGAGGCGCTCCAGCAGCGGCATCACGCGGGCGTGCATCTCCGCGTTGTCCACCAGCTTCAGCGGGCCGCCGACAAGCTTCTCGCGTCCGATGAAGACGTTCGCGGCAACGTCGAGATTCTCGAACAGGTTCAGTTCCTGGTGCACGAAGGCGATGCCGGCCTGCGTCGCCTCGCTCACCGTCATCCGGGCATGGTCGTTGCCGCCGATGCGGATCACGCCTTCGCTCGGCGCGATCACGCCACCCAGCACCCGCATCAGCGTCGATTTGCCGGCGCCGTTCTCGCCGATCAGACCCAACACTTCGCCGCGATAGACGCGCAAGTTGACATCGTCGAGCGCCCTGACACCGGGATAGGTCTTACTGATCCCGCTGAGCTCCAGCAGTGTCTCTGCCATTCCCCGCTTCCTCCCGCCCAAAGCCCGGTCACCGTGGCGGCCGGGCCGTGAAGCACGCTGAAGTCACTTCTTCAGCAGCTCCTTCAGGTGAGCGGTAAACTCCGCGACGTTGGACTTGCTGATCACTTGGGTCGGCACGATCAGCTTGCTATCAGCCGGGATCCAGGACTTGTCGCCGTTCAGCGTCTTGATGATATTGGTGGCGGAGAGAAACCCGAACTCGTACGGCTGCTGCACGACAGTGGATTCGATTGTGCCGTCGGATATTCCCCGCAGCGTGCGCTGATCCTCATCGAAGCCGACGATCTTCACCTTGCCGGCCTTGCCAGCCGCCTTGACCGCGTCATAGATCAGCGGAGTCTCGTAGCTCCAAAGGCCGGACAGCAGGGCGATGTCAGGATATTTGACGAGCACGTTCTCCATGTTCGCCTTGGCCTTGGCGAAGTCCACCTGGTCGGTGAACACGTCGACCAGCTCGACCTTGGTGCCGGCGATCGCGTCCTTGATGCCCTGCACCCGCTCGCGGGCGTTGTCCGCGTCCATCGTGCCGACGAACAGCGCGATCTTGCCGCCGTTCGGCAGCGCCTTCTTGATCTCCTCGCCCGCCTGCCGCCCCGCCGCAACGTTGTCGGTGCCGATATAGGCGAGACGCTTGCTCTGTGGCGCGTCGCTATCCGTCGTGATCAACACTGTCTTGGCCGCGACCTTGTTGAGCTCTTCGGTTGCATGCGGCGCATCGTCTACGGAGATCGAGATGCCCGCGACGCCGCGCACCAGCAGGTCGTCGAGCTCGCGCCGTTGGCCCGCCGCGGTCGCTTCGTTGGTGACGATCAACTGAATATCGTATTCCGGATGCTCCTTCTGAGCCTTCTCGAGCCCACGACCGGCGATGGTCCAGAAATCGGCCGCGGCATTGGTCACCAGCGCGATGGTCTTTTTCTGCTGGGCCTGTGCCATCTCCGTGGCCATCGCGAACGCAGCGGCGGTCGCCAGCAGTGGCACTAGCCATTTCTTCATTGATCCGTTCATGTACATCTCCCTTGGAGCCCTCCCAGTGAGGAGCTTCATGCGCTTCAGCGCCTTATTTATTTACGTCGCGAAGAAATGTCGCAGAGGCGACTATCCGATTGAGGATGTATCTGCACCTTCTTCAAGTGATAGTAAATATGGCGAGTTGCGAGGGGGTTCGGCTGTGCTCTTTCGATCACAGCACCGCCACATGGCGCCTATTAATTTCACTTATTGAATTAAAGGGACGCGTTTCAAACATGGCTCGCGGATCAAACCGCGGCCGCGTCGTCGAAGTCTTGCGACGACACGGGCCATTGCCGCGCGTGGAGCTCGCCCGCAGTACTGGGCTAAGCTTCCCTGCCATTTCGGGCCTGACGTCGAGACTGATAGCAGAAGAGCTGCTTTGCGAGACCGAGACAGCAGCGCCCCCCTGGTCCGACGATACCGACGAAGCGGATGCGGACGGGCTGAGTGGCCGTCGCCGCGGCCGGCCGGCCGTGTTGCTGACCCTGAACCCGGAGTTTGGGCGCATCATCGCCGTCTCTGTACGCATGAACCTGATTGAGACGCTGATCGCGGATTTCGAAGGCTCTGGCTTGGCGCAGTCGCGACTTGCAGTTCCGACGCGCGCTCTCGATGCAGGTGCGCTGTGCGATCTCGTGATCGCGCAGATCAACGCGATGCTTGATGCGACGGCGACTCCGCCCGATCAGCTGTTGGGAATCGGGATTGCGCTCCAGGGCATCGTGAACGCTGATACTGGTCGGAATCTGTGGAGTCCGGCGCTGTCAGTTACCGACGTCGATTTGGCGCAGCCGGTGCGTCGAGCATTCAGCGCCGAGGTCGTGATGGCGAACGATGCTGTCGCAGTTGCGCTGGCCCTCGCAACCGCAGAGCCGGGATTGGCGCAAGGCCTCTCGGCCACGATCATGGTCGGCCACGGCGTCGGTATGGGCGTCGTTCTCGACGGCGAAGCGCGGTGGGGCGCCGGCGCCGGCAGCGAGATCGGTCATGTGAAGTTGGGGTCGAACGGTCCGCAATGCCGCTGCCAGCGCGGCTGCATCGAGGCCTATCTCGCCGACTACGCGCTCTACCGCGACGCCCGCACCTTTCTCGACCTGCCGCCGGCGGACTCCCAGCAGCCATCCGAGGCGCAGATGGCTCTGCTGCGCGAGCGGGCACTGGGCGGCGATCCGCACCTGGAGTACCTGTTCCAGCAGGCAGGCCGAGCACTTGCAG
Organism: Bradyrhizobium sp. 142; assembly: GCF_023074015.1. Classification (NCBI taxonomy): domain Bacteria; kingdom Pseudomonadati; phylum Pseudomonadota; class Alphaproteobacteria; order Hyphomicrobiales; family Nitrobacteraceae; genus Bradyrhizobium; species Bradyrhizobium sp. 142. Next base: position 482 of record NZ_JADPKQ010000224.1, on the reverse strand, counting down.
AGGCGGTCGCTGCAACGATATCGGTGCTGCGACCGCACCATGTCGTTCTGGCGGGCCCCGGCCTGCAGGCATCGCATTGCCTCATCAAGAATGTTACCGGAGAACTGACCGTCAGGAGTGGGGCCGCGATACCGAATCGGATCGGTGTTGCCGATGGCAGGACGGATCAGCGTGGGTGCGCGGCGCGAGATCACGGCGGCGGTGGTAGACCGCTATCGATCAGCAGGGCGGGCAGATAAGGGGCGCATTCTCGACGAGCTTTGCGCGGTGACGGGCTGGCATCGCAAGCACGCGGTTCGGGCGCTGGCCAGCCATGTCGCAATTTCGCCGGAGGCCCGGCGGCAGCGAAAGCCGACCTATGGCGCCCCTATCAGGGATGCGCTAGTGGCGCTGTGGGAGGCTCGGATCGGATCTGCGGCAAGCGGCTCCGGGTAATGATTCCGACGTTGCTGCCTTCGCTGGAGCGGCATGGCCGGCTCAAG
>NZ_JADPKQ010000444.1:0-863 GCF_023074015.1 Bradyrhizobium sp. 142 | reverse complement strand
GAGATGAATCTTCAGCTGCACCACGTCGTCGCCGACATCACCGGCGCGACCGGCCTGCGTATCATACGCGCGATCCTTGCCGGCGAGCGCGATCCTGAGACGCTGGCGTGCTTGCGCCATTACAGCTGCCACTCCAGCGCCGAGACGATCGCGAAGGCGCTCACCGGAAGCTACCGCGCCGAGCATCTGTTTGCGCTCGAGCAGGCCCTTGCGCTTTACGACGCCTACCACGAGAAGGCATCTGCCTGCGACGCCCGGATCGAAGCCGTATTGAAGGAACTGAGGCTCCACCGCGGTCATGGCCATGGACCAGCCCCGCGAGTCTCGCGGCGTCGGAATCGAACCGATCAGGCGAACGCTCCAGCTTTTGACGTCCGCGAGGCGCTGTTCGCTGCTCGGAAAGGACATCACCACTATCGACGGCCTCGGTCCTTACCTCTCGCTGAAGCTGATCGCTGAATGCGGCGACGACCTCTCTTGAGCTATCGCCAAATTTTGGTGACGGCCGGGCCGGTCAGGCGGCGGCGGTTTTGGGCTGACGGTCGGTCGGCTTGGCGATGACCTCGATCCCGTTGTTGAATGTCACACCGAGAACGAGTTTTGGCAACTGGTGGTGGCCATCGAGACGACGCCAATTTTTCTGGGCGCCTTCGACCAGTTTGAAGACCATCGCGAGCGCTGTCTTGTTGGATAGACAGCCCTTCGATCGGATCGTGCGGTGGCGCACGGTGGCGAAGGTGCTTTCGATGGGGTTGGTAACCGGTATGAGATGTCTCGGTGCCAACGTTCCGCTGCGATTTTCTGCATCGTGGCGTATGGTGCGACCATCGGGACAGAGGCACCGGGAGCACGATGTGCGGGCA
>NZ_JADPKQ010000479.1:0-872 GCF_023074015.1 Bradyrhizobium sp. 142 | reverse complement strand
ACGCATACGCAACTCCTACTCAGGAGGTGCAATCACGCTGCTGTCGGATCGTTCCGGCCGGAATTGCGCGCGGCAATGGATGTGGCCTACTGCCGGCCCACTTGCGCCGAGCACCGACCGCGCTAATGGAGAGAGGCCGCCAACTGACGCGATCTTACTTCTCGCGGAGACGGTCCCATTCATTCGTCTTCTCGGGCGCGGGGATAAAATCCTCCACTCGCTTCAGCCCGGCGGCTTTAAAGAGACCGAGAGTGATGACGATCATCATCAACACGGTTCCAGCTAGTACCACCAGCGTCAACATGGGTGTCTCCATGTTCGCCCCGCATATAAACTCAGGCAGTCAGGTTGTCGTTCCCAAACGACAGGCAGGGAACGCTTTGCCGACTACCAAGTTTTCCCGATGCCCTCCCCCTAGGGCGACCCCGTCGGCCCCAGCTCCACCACCCCATTGCCCCCGGAGCTGGGGCCATTTTTTTGGCGCTCGTTCCAACCGAGCAAATCAGGCCCTCTCCCAAAATCAAACTAGGCCACCGCGCTCGGAAGCAGGCCAGTACCCGGCGATCCATGAGAACCGATCGCCGCACACGCTCAGGTGATCCGCCAGCTTGGTGAATAGTCGAGCTTTAAAAGTACAGCCAATGTCGAACGCCGGACAGACTAAATTGCCGAGTTTTCCTAGTCTATGAGGCCTGGTCCAACGGAGACCTTCTGGGGCATTATAATAAGAAAGGGGCGCGCAATGGATAATCGTGCGCGACTGGATGATCGTCATTTTGCTCTGCGCCAACGCCTTGATGCGCTCGCTTCTCAAGTTTCCGAACTTGAGAACCTTCGAGGCCAAGTAGCCGAGGCCGAGCGCAGAATCTTCG
>NZ_JADPKQ010000517.1:0-49662 GCF_023074015.1 Bradyrhizobium sp. 142 | reverse complement strand
CGCTCTCTCAGAGGGGTCCCGTCCTTGCTGGGCTTTGCCTCCACCCGTGCATGAAAGATCAGGGTACCGGGCTGCGCGCCCGACCGGATACAAGGTGATGCGGTCCTGCCGCATTGTCATTCACGGCCCAGGCCTCGCATCACGTCACACCTGTTATCGTCATCGCGTGCGTTGCAGGGACGCCATTGTGGCGCCGAGCTCGTCGCGCTCAAGGCCGCTGCCGCGCCGTCTCCGGCGGTGGCCTACGGCCAGCCTTGACCGCTCCTCGCCGCGGCGCCCAAGACCGCCGCCATCAAACGACGCCCTCTTGACAACTCACTCCCCATACGAGGATGACGGGACCGGGAGGGTCGCCACCTGCAACCAGGTCAACTCCGCTGACCATCTTTTGGCGTTGCAGTTGCGCCTATTTCTCGTCTAAGAACGTCCCATTGAGTTCCCGGCAACCTATCGTCAACGGTTTTGACTGAGGATTTGTGGGCTCAAAAAGGGTCTGGCAATGCTGATTCGCGGCCAAATCGATGGGATTTCGAGGGAGGTGGCTCTGGCCGCCGCCACGATCCCGGCCGCGCTGCCCACCCTTCTTATTGGCGGGCTTCTTCTTACTTGCCCCTGAGGGCCGGCTGGGCGCTGCGCGCCTGGGCACTCAGGGGATGTACGAGATCAGCGGACCCCGACAGCGCCCAAGGAAATGACCGGCGCGAAAGCTCAAAAGGAAATTTGAAATGGCTCCCGTGAACAAGTCCGACAAGGACCGCGTCATCATTTTCGACACCACGCTGCGCGACGGCGAGCAGTGCCCCGGCGCCACCATGACCTTCGAGGAGAAGCTCGAGGTCGCCGAGCTGCTGGACGATATGGGGGTCGACGTCATCGAAGCCGGCTTCCCCATCACCTCCGAAGGCGACTTCCAGGCGGTCAGCGAAATCGCCCGACGTTCCAAGAGCGCGGTGATCGCTGGCTTGTCGCGCGCGCATCCGGCCGACATCGACCGCTGCGCCGAAGCAGTTAAGTTCGCAAAGCGTGGCCGCGTCCATACCGTGATCGCGACCTCGCCGCTGCACATGCGGGTGAAGCTGAACAAGACCCCGGAGCAGGTGCTTGAGACCTCGATTGCTATGGTCGCGCGCGCGCGCAACCAGATCGACGACGTCGAATGGTCGGCCGAGGACGGCACGCGCAGCGAGATGGATTTCCTCTGCCGCATCGTGGAGGCGGTTATCAAGGCCGGCGCGACCACGGTGAACATCCCCGACACCGTCGGCTACACGACGCCGGACGAATATACCCACTTCATGAAGACGCTGATCGAGCGCGTGCCGAACTCCGACAAGGCGGTGTTCTCGGTGCACTGCCATAATGATCTCGGCATGGCGGTTGCGAACTCGCTGGCCGGCATCGTCGGCGGCGCGCGCCAGGTCGAGTGCACCATCAACGGCATCGGCGAGCGCGCCGGCAACGCCGCACTCGAAGAGATCGTGATGGCGATCAATGTACGCAATGACAAATTCCCCTACTGGAATAAGATCGACACCACGCAGCTCACTCGCGCCTCGAAGGTGGTGTCGGCGGCGACCTCGTTCCCGGTGCAGTACAACAAGGCCATCGTCGGCCGTAACGCGTTCGCACACGAGAGCGGCATCCATCAGGACGGCGTGCTGAAGGACGCGTCCACCTACGAGATCATGCGCCCCGAAATGGTCGGCCTGAAGCAGTCGTCGCTGGTGCTCGGCAAACACTCCGGCCGCCATGCTTTCGTGCACAAGCTGGAGGAGATGGGCTACAAGCTCGGTCCGAACCAGCTGGAGGATGCGTTCACGCGGATGAAGGCCTTGGCCGACCGCAAGAAGGACATCTACGACGAGGACATCGAGGCGCTGGTCGACGAGGAGATGGCCGCGTCGCACGACCGCATCAAGCTGACCTCGCTGACCGTGATCGCCGGCACCCATGGTCCGCAGCGCGCGACCATGAAGCTCGACGTCGACGGGCAGATCAAGATCGAGGAAGCCGAGGGCAACGGCCCGGTGGACGCGGTGTTCAACTGCATCAAGCGCCTGGTGCCGCACGAGGCCAAGCTCGAGCTCTATCAGGTGCACGCGGTGACTGAAGGCACCGACGCGCAGGCCGAAGTCTCGGTGCGGCTGTCGCATGAGGGACGTGCGATGACGGCCCGCGCGGCGGACCCGGACACGCTGGTGGCCTCGGCAAAAGCCTATCTCGGCGCGCTCAACAAGATGGTGATGAAGCGCCAGCGCGATACGGTAACAACGGCGGCGGCGAGCTGACGTTGTCGACTTCGCCTCTCCCGCTTGCGGGAGAGGCCGACGCGCCCCGGCCGATGCGAAGCGCCGATGCGAAGCATCGTCCCGAGCGCGTCTCTCCTCTCGGGGATACTCGCTTGCGGAGACACCCTCTCCCCGACCCTCTCCCGCAAGCGGGAGAGGGAGCGCAGGGGAGTTTGCGGCATTCAACATGAATAGCTGCCCTGCTAACGGCCAATAGCAGGTGGTGGTGTTGGCCTGTATGGATGTGGCTGGCATGAGGACAGGCCGCCCGCGCGCCGGGCGGCCCAAAAAACAGCAGGGAGAGATTATGCGCACCTTCGCGATCGCGGCGTCCGTCGCGGTATTGACCTTGAGTCTTGTCGGCCCCGCCAGCGCCGACCCCATTATCATCAAGTTCAGCCACGTCGTCGCCACCGACACGCCGAAGGGCAAGGCGTCGGAGAAGTTCAAGGAGCTTGCCGAGAAATACACCGGCGGCAAGGTCAAGGTCGAAGTCTATCCGAACTCGACGCTCTACAAGGACAAGGAAGAGCTCGAGGCGCTTCAGCTCGGGAGCGTGCAGATGCTGGCGCCGTCCAACTCGAAATTCGGACCGCTCGGCATCCGCGAATTCGAAGTGTTCGATCTGCCCTATATCCTTCCCGACCTGAAGACGCTGCGCAAGGTGACGGAAGGCCCGCTCGGCGCGAGACTGCTCAAGCTGCTGGACTCCAAGGGGATCACCGGCCTCGCCTACTGGGACAACGGCTTCAAGCAGATGAGCGCCAACAAGAAGCTGGTGACGCCTGGCGACTACCAGGGCGTCAAGTTCCGTATCCAGTCCTCACGGGTGCTCCAGGCCCAGTTCAAGACTCTCGGCTCGCTCCCGCAAGTGATGGCTTTCGGGGAAGTCTACCAGGCGCTCCAGACCGGCGTGGTCGACGGCCAGGAAAACACCTGGTCGAACATCTATACCCAGAAGATGCACGAGGTGCAGAAGTACATCACCGAGACCAACCACGGCTATATCGGCTACGTCGTGATCGTGAACAAGAAGTTCTGGGACGAGCTGCCGGCCGACATCCGCGACCAGCTTACAAAGGCGATGAAGGAGGCGACTGACTTCAACAATACGCAGTCGCAGAAGGAGAACAACGACGCGCTCGCCGAGATCAAGAAGAGCGGCAAGAGCGAGATCATCAAGCTGACGCCGGAGCAGGACGAGGCGATGCGCAAGGCGATGGAGTCGGTCTATAAGGACGCCGCAGGCCGCATCGGCCAGCCGCTGATCGACGAGTTCCAGAAGGAAGCGAAGAGCACGACGAACTGACATGAGCGGGAGGGCTCCTGTCGGTATCAGGAGCCCTCCGGTTCATTCATGACATCCCTGTTGCGAATGATTTCAAACTGCGACAACGAATTACATCTTGGTAAGGGTAAGTCTCTGTCCAACTTGTAAGTTGAATGCGATGGCGCTTGCGCTCATCTTCTGGAGCATCCTTCCAGAGGAGGTCCGTATGAAGAAGTTCACCATCGCCGCCATCGCCGCGCTCAGCATCGCCGGCTCGGGCGCGGTCTATGCCCAATATCATCATCGCCCGTGGATGTCGGAGCACTTCCGCCACACGCGCATGAACCCGGAAGACCGCGCCGCCTTCGTCGACGCGCGGATCGCCGCGGTCCATGCCGGGCTGAAGCTCAATGCCGATCAGGACAAGCTGTGGCCGCCGGTCGAGACCGCGGTGCGTGAGCTCGCCAAGCTGCGCATCGACCGCGCCAATGCGCGGATGAATGCCGGCCCCGGAGACGCCGACAAGGATGCCGGCAAGCCGGATGATCCGGTTGCCCGCCTGCGCCAGCGTGCCGAGGACATGGGCGCGACCTCCGCGGCCCTGAAGAAGATCGCCGATGCGGCCGAGCCCCTCTACAAGACGCTGGATGACGGCCAGAAGCGGCGCCTCGCCGTGCTGACCCGCCATCGCGGTCCGTTCGGCGGCGGCGACGACGGTCCGCACCACCGCTTCATGGAGCGTGGCATGGACCGCATGATGGAGCGGGGTATGGATCGCTTCCATGGCGACCATTTCGACCGGGACGGCGGTCCGGACCGGGATCGCGAGGGCCGGCTGTAAGGGGGCGGGATTTTCCGGGGACTAACCTTGGCGAAGCCGCTGGAATTCAGCGGCTTTTCGCATTTTGGGGCCTGTGGACGAACCGTTGGAAAACCTTCGTTGCATCGCTTGCCATACCCGGTTCGCTTTGCTAAACGACCGGCCTCGCAAGGCTTTGACCGCCTTTCGGGCGCATAGCTCAGTTGGTAGAGCAGCTGACTCTTAATCAGCGGGTCCCAGGTTCGAGCCCTGGTGCGCCCACCACCCTTAAGTGATTGGCCCGCAAGGGCTTTTTTTAATTTCTCCGACGGAACAAACCCGGTTTCGTGCGACGTTTTTTGTGGTCGGACGTCGCACGCGATGCGACGAGATGTAGGGACTGTTCCTTTCGGTTTAAAGCGAGGAGCTGGCTCGGTCGATTTTGCTTGGTTTCAGGCCGATGGTCGGCTGTGACGATTGCTTAGGCCCAAGCCGTTGTCGGGGCGCTGTGCGGACGCCAATACTGACAGGTCGGGCTCGGGGGATTCCGAAGGGCTTCAGCGAGCCGAAGACCCCGGTCTGCGATCAGCCCTTCATCCCTTCCTTTCGCACCTGCAATTGAAGTCGGTCGATACCGGAATCGGCGCGATCCACATTGCGGGCGCGGTAGTGCTTCACGATGGTCTGCGCACTTCGGTACGAGTGCCCGGTGATATCGCAGATCGTCAACAGGTCGCAACCGGCCCGATCGAGTAGCATTACGCAGGTATCGCGTAGATCTTGGTCGTGCTTCTGGTCGAGTTCACCGGCGCCGTTGACGAACATTAGCGCCGGGCATGGCTTCAGGCGCCACGCCGTCTCATCGCCATTACTGTCACGCGCCGCCTGCGCGTCCAACCATTCCGCCAACGCACGCTTGCGCTGATCGATCGCGCGGGCACGCTGCGCCTTGTTCTCTTCATCCAGCGGGAAGGCCGCGAACAGGTTGTCGACGTTTCCGATCAGTTCGGAGTTCAGCCGCTCTGCGCGAACGATTGCCTGACGGATGGTGTCACGTGCCAGAAAGCCGAAAACGGCGACCGCGCGCGCAGTTGAGACCCAATGGCGATAAGTGCTCTCGTCGTACGGCTCACCATTGTCCTCGTTGACGACGAGTTCGAACGGGACCGTCTCAAGCTGAAGACGTAACTTGAGCTCCTTTACGCGCACGCGAGATGCGTTCAGCCGCGCGCTGAGTTGTGGCGCCTCCTTGATGTCGACCAGTTCGCCAGTCTTGCTCTGTCGGAACGCGTGACGTCCCTCGACACCGCTCTCGTTGCGCATGATCAGACGGTCGGTCTGGCGCTGTCCGGTGAAAAGCGCGAGGTAGAAGCTATCGCCGATCGATGGCCGCTCGATCGCATCGGCTGCAGCGACCCACGCTGAAAACTCAGGCATTGCGACTAGCACGATGCGACCGTCTGGATGATCGAACTCCATGCCTTCTCGCGGGTTGGGCCCGAGGCGCCACAGGATGCTTTCCTGCCCCCAAGTGAATGCGGATGAGAGTGCCGCAATCATCGCAAGCGCCATATGATGGCCGCGCACCGATTTCGCGTAGTTGTAGAATGCTCGGAACTCCGGCTTGCCGATCGATGAGGGCGTAGCAGTCGCGATCGCTTCGAGTTCACGCGTAGGCTCGGCTAAACCGAGCAGCTTAGCGGCACGGATTTCGGCACGCATCTTCGCCGCGCCCTCGCGCGTCTGCGGTCGGTACAGGATGGCGGAGATGCACTTGCCATAGGAGGATTGAGATGAGGCCGATAGCGCCTTGAACTCGTCCGATTTGCTCCAGTCGTCGAGAAGATCTTCGATCGTGCTCCGTTTGCGAACTGTAATTTTCTTCGGCAGTTTGCCGGCGCGGCGCGCCGCCTCGATCTCAGACTTTCGTTTGTCGGAGAAATCCGACGACTCCTGAAGATTGAACCATCGGCCGACCGGGCGGCCATTTTCATCGTGGGGCGGATGACGCAAGTCGCCATCGACAAAGCCGAGTGCTCTGGCGTAAGCGCCATGCGATGAGCGTGGACGGCCGTCACGCCACTTCACGTAAGGAAACTTCGGATCGGCCATAGATAGCCTCGGTGCCAAGTAAAATGCGGCAACTATTGGAATCTAGCCCGCCAGAATGTCAAGCGCCGTGATGTCCATAGGCCATTCGTAGCCGCTCGCGATGTTCTTCATCGGTCGCTGCCGGCGGTGGCGCGAATGTGTCATTAGCGATCGTCTTCGGACGCAGTGGATGATGCCGAGTCAGCCAGGCATCGAAGCCGGTACATTCCCATTTCAGCGGTCCGCGTTCGCTGATCGGCGCCGGCAAGCCATCGCGCTCGTGCCGGAGGCGGCGCGTGCGATAGAATGTATCTAGTGAAACACCTATCGTTCTCGCGACCTCAGTCGAGGAATAGGGCGGCTGCATGCTCTGGGGGCGCAAATGCATAGTCCGCAATGCCTCGCCACTCTTTCGCTTTTTTGACTGAAGTAGATGAAGCAGAGAAGGCCAAAGGTGAAAAGCATTCTGCATCAAGCGTAGGGGATTCGGCTTCTTTGGAGTGCGAAAAGGATGCATCGCCGCTACTTCGCACGTTCACTCGCCGTCCTTGGCGATTTACGGTATCAAGACGTAACTGATGCGGTGAGCCCAACCGCGCTTGATGGGGATGGGAATTTCACTGGCCGGTCAGCGAACGCAAACCAGCAACCAGGCCGTTATGAGCGGCGCGACATCGATCGGGTTCGTTGATTTTCCAGTAGTCTTGTTTGATTCCGAGCGCGCTTATTGCATCCTGTTCAGGCCGTTTCTGGTGCGGAAGTGGTGCGGGGCAACTGGAGGCGGATGCCCGATCGTTTGAGGTTTCTCGGAAACGTGTCCAATCTCAAATCGATGCAAGCTCTTGGGACTGCTGATGCCGTAGGAGGGTTGGATCGGGGCGGGACCCCGAGAGTGCCTCCTTGCATCGCGCCGCGAACTCCATGAGGTATTTGCCAATTTCTGCGCCAAGGGCTTCGGTTGATTCAATGTCTTGCATGCTCATGTTGAGCGCGTAAATCGGCAGACCTTCGAGGACGATCGGAGTGGCGACGGCGAGTACGCCGGGCTGCCAGGAGACCGCACAATAGCCGTCGCGCCTGACCGCTCGAATTGATTTCTGCACCTCGGCGATTAGCGCCTTGGTGGCGGCGGCATTGCGTCGCCTGAATTGCGCGAGCAGCGTGTCGCGGGCCTTGTCCGGGATCCCCGCGAGATAGGCACGCCCGAGCGAGGTCAATTCCATCGGCACCTGTTGACCGGCCACGATGCTACGCAGCGTCGGGCGCGGGTTGTAGCGAATGGATTCAAGGTAGACCATCATCGTACGATCCGCCGTTGCGAGACCGACGTTCAGCCGGCGCCGCGTGGATTCAGCCCGCATCAGCGGGCCGAGCACCTTGAGCACAGGCGATCCCATGCGGACGGCGTGGCCGAGGCTGAGTACGGCGGCGGCAAGCCGATAGGTTCGCTCGATCCGGACTTCGTAGAGCATGCCGACCTCGACCAAGGTCTTGGTCAGTCGGCTGACGGTGGAGCGGGGTAGGCCGGTGCGCTCGGCGATCTCGCCGTTGCCGAGCGTATCGACGCCGGGCCGGAAGGCACGCAGGATCTCGATGCCCCGCTCCAGCGACCGATTTCCATTTGCGCCGCCAGAATATTGCCGCGCTGAAGCCATGCCGCGTCCCTCCGACCAATTCCATTAAGTGGAAATCGGGCATATCCGCTTTTATGACACTTCATTATACAAGCAAGCAATAAAACAAAGCGCGAAGCATCTCGGGAGCACGAAACGCAATGTCTAACATTCCTGTCAGGTAACCTGCGGCTTGGTCCGGTTCGGTGATTTGGACGCGACGGACGCCGGCTTGAAATCGATACATCGTGGGTCCCTCGGCGCAGGCGTGCCGAGATGTCCGGGGCGGCACTCCGCCGGCGCGGCCGGAATGATGCGTCCTCCACGATATCTCTGCTTAGCGCCAAACAACGATCGAAGGCTTGCACATGACCTACCAGCTCATCGAATTCTCAGTGGACGCCGGTGTCGCGACAATCGCCCTGAACAGGCCCGACCGCCGGAACGCCATGAGCGACGACATGCGCTCGCAATTCGTGGACGCGCTCCAAGCGGTCACGAGCGACAGCGCGATCCGGGCGCTGGTGCTGACGGGGCGGGGCACCGCCTTCTGCGCAGGCGGCGATATCAGCGGCATGAAGCGGCGCCTGGAAGCTCCGCAAGGCGAAGTCGCGTTCAACGGCTGGAGCCGCCAACAGGGCGTGCATCGGGTCCAATCCATGCTGCTCAACCTGCCCAAGCCGACCATCGCCGCGGTCAACGGCGCGGCGGCCGGTCTTGGCGCTGATACTGCGCTCGCGTGCGATTTCCTGATCGGCTCGGAGCGTTCGAAGTTCACCTGGTCCTACATCAGGCGCGGATTGATCCCCGACGGCGGCGGATCCTATCTTCTGCCGCGCCGGGTCGGACTTCCCAGAGCGAAGGAGCTGATTTTCACCGGGCGGATGGTCGAAGCAGACGAGGCGCTCGCGTTCGGCATTCTCGACCGCAAGGTGGCGTCCGGTGAGCTGTTGTCGGCCGCGCAGGCGTGGGCCGTCGAGCTCGCGCTGGGATCGCGGACCGCGCTCGCGCTGGGCAAAAAAATCCTGAACCAGACCTTCGAGCGTTCGACCCACGAGATCTTCGATCTCGGCAGCCAGGCGCAGGCCGTCTGCTACACCAGCGCCGAGCACCGCGAAGCGGTGATGACGTTCCTCGCAAAGTCGTCCTCTAAGGAGTGATGCCATGAACGCCATCGCACGCCTCGTTCGGCCCCGGAGTGTCGCCGTCATCGGCGCTTCCGCCGATCCAGGCAAGACCTCGGGACGGCCGGTGTCATTCCTGCAAAAGCACGGCTTTTCGGGCGCGATTTACCCGGTCAACCCGAAGGTCGAACGCATCGGTGAGCTCACCTGCTATCCCGATGTCGGGGCGCTACCGGCGGTGCCCGACGTCGGGATCGTCCTCCTGGGCGCGGAGCGTGCGCATCTCGCCGTGGGGGAGCTCGCCAGAAGAGGTGTCGCCGCAGCGATCGTCCTTGCGAGCGGCTATACCGAAACTGGCGAGGAGGGGGCCTTGCGCCAGAAAGAGCTTCTGGAAGCTGCCGGCTCAATGCGGATTCTCGGTCCCAATACCATCGGGCTCGTCAACCTGACGGACAATATCGTGCTGTCGGCCTCGGGCGCACTGGCGATGGATCACTTCCCCGCCGGCCCAATCGGGCTCGTGTCGCAGAGCGGCGGAATCCTTGGGGCGTTGCTCTCCCGCGCGGCGGCGCGAGGCATCGGGTTGTCGAAGCTTGTCTCCACCAGCAACGAAGCCGACCTCGAGCTTTCGGACTTCATCGAGTTTCTTGCAGTGGACGAAGCCACCAAGGTGATCGCGCTGTATGTCGAAGCGATCCGGCATCCAGTCCGTTTCCGTGAAGCGGTCCGAAAAGCGCGACTGGCCGGCAAGCCAGTGGTGGCCTTCAAGATCGGCCGCTCGGAGGCCGGAGCCAAGGCGGCCGTCTCGCACACCGGCGCGCTGGCGGGCTCGGATCGCATGTACGATGCCCTGTTCAGGCAGCTCGGCGTGATCCGGGCGAAGACGTTCGAGGACCTGCTCGACATACCGGCGGCTCTCGCTGCGGGGCGGAAGCTCAACGGAAAGCGCGTGGCGATCCTCACCTCCACGGGCGGCGCCGGAACAATCGTTTCCGACAGCCTCGGCGTCGCCGGATTCGAGACGCCTGCGCCAGATGCCGAGACCGCGGCTCGTCTTGCTTCGCTGCAATCCGGCTCCCATGCCAATCTCGACCGCAATCCGGTCGATTTGACTCTGGCCGGCCTACACCCGGACATCCTGCGGGGAGCGATCCGCACTTTGCTTGCCAGCCCGTCTTATGATGCCCTGGTGATAATTGCAGGGTCGTCTGCCCTCGGATCTCCGGCGCTCCTTGCAGATGCCGTGCACGACTGCCTGCCATCCTCCGACAAGCCGGTCATCGCTTATGTCAGCCCATACGCGCCGAACGTCGGCACAGTTCTCACGGCGCGCGGCGTGCCAGCCTACGCGTCGGCCGAAAGCTGCGCGTCTGCATTCTCAGGCTTGCTCCTGGCGGCCCAGTGTTCGCAGCACGAAGTTGCTTCGTCGATCGAACGGCAGGTCAACATCAGCGACTTTTCTCCTGGCTCACTCGACGAGGCTCAGGCCAAGGCGCTCTTCACCCGGTTCGGCATTTCCGCGGTGAACGAGCGGATCGTCAAGACGCCGGCGGAGGCCGAAGCGACCGCGGGAGAACTTGGCGGAAAGGTCGTGCTGAAAATCCTGTCGGGCGAGATCACGCACAAGAGCGATGTCGGTGGCGTCGCGGTTAATCTGACGCCGGATACGATCGGCGGACGGCTGACCACCATGGTGAAGGACGTGGAGAAGGCGACCGGCGAGCGTCCGCAACGCTTCCTGGTGCAGGAGATGGTCGCGGGTGGCACCGAGCTGATCCTGGGCATGCACCGCGATCCGCTCGGCACGGCGATCCTGCTCGGGATGGGCGGCGTCACCGCGGAGCTTTTCAAGGATACGACCATGCGCCTTTTGCCGCCGCAGGGTGGCCTCAGCCGGGATGAAGCGCTCTCGATGCTGCATGACCTCATTACCTGGCCGTTGCTAGACGGATTTCGGGGACGACCGAAGGCGGACGTCGAGGCGCTGGTGTCGACGATCGTGGCCTTTTCGCTGATGGCCGCGCAGCTCGGCGAGCGCCTGGTCGAGGCCGAGATCAACCCCGTCTTCGTCTTGCCGGCAGGCCATGGCGTGCGGGCCGCGGACGGCGTCGTGGTGCTGGGAGCGGCAAGCGAGACGTGACGCCATCGGCGCTCCGCCGAGACAACAACAACAGGGATGGAGGATAAGCATGTCGACGCTGGTTCATGCTGCGGCCGAAACGACAGGGGCGAACACGAGAAAATCCCTGATCGTGCTGATCGGTCTCGCGGTCATGGTGGCAATCATCATGGCGCCGTCGCCGACCGGTCTGTCACCGGCGGGCCAGCGCGTCATCGCCGTGATGGCTTTCGTGGTGTTGATGTGGATCACCGAGGCGATCCCCTATGGGGTGAGTGCGGTCGCGCTCGTATTCCTGTTGATCCTGGCGCTCGGCTTTTCGCCCGCGGGGATCGATCCGGGGCCGATACTTGGAACGGCGAAGGCCATACCGCTCGCACTCAGCGGCTTCTCGAACAGCGGCTGGCTGTTTGTCGCGGCAGGTCTCGCGATGGCGGCGGCGATCACCAGCACAGGGCTCGAGAAGCGGGTGGCCTATCTGATCCTCAAGCTGGTTGGCGCGAACACCCACGCGATTATGCTCGGCATCATCCTGACCGCCTTCGCACTCACCTTCTTCATTCCTTCGGTGATCGCGCGAGCGGCGACGCTCGTTCCGATCGTGATCGGGTTGACCGAGGCATTTGGCCTTCCGCGCAACAGTCAGATCGGAAAGGCCATGCTCCTTCTCGCGGGCATTCTGCCGTCTGTGACAGGAGTGGGTGTTCTCACGGGAGCCGCGCCCAATCCAGTGATGGTCAATTTCCTGACCGGAGCTGGCCAGGTCCAGATCGGCTATGTCGACTGGCTGGTCTATCTGCTTCCCTACACCGTCCTTTTTTCCATTGGCCTCTATTTCCTGGCAACCCGGCTCTTCAAGTTTGAGTTCGCAGAATTGCCTGGAGGGAACGACTACATCGCCGCACGCCTTGCGGAATTGGGGCCGATGTCCACGACCGAGAAGCGGGCGTCGTTCATCATGGCGCTGACGATCCTCCTCTGGGCGACCGACAAGATCCATCATGTCGAAGCATCCGCAATTTCGGTGCTTTGCGTGCTGCTGCTCGTGTTGCCGGGTGTCGGGGTTATCACGTGCAATGATCTCTATAAGCGAATTGACTGGAATTCGATTCTGCTGTTCGGCGCGGGAATTTCGATGGCGGAGATGCTGACCAAGACCGGCGGGGCAGCGTGGCTGTCGAAGGTGGCGTTCGTCGAGTCCGGGATGGGAGGCCTGTCGGTCACGGCACTGGCGATCGCGATCTTCGTCCTCGTGTTCTTCGTCCGCTTCTGCTTCACCAGCATCACGTCCTGCCTGACTGCGATCACGCCGGCGATCATCGGCTTTCTGGTCTCGCTGCACAATCCGGACCTTCCGATCGTCGGAATCGTACTTGGTGTGGCTCTCATTGCCCAATGTTTGTCGATCATCCCGGTGACGTCCGCTCCGGCCATGATCGCCTACGGTGCCGGCGGCTTTACGACGCGGGACATGATACGTCTCGGGCTGCCGCTCGCGGCCGTCATGTACGGCCTCATCGTGCTATTCATGTTCACCTACTGGCCGCTCGTAGGTCTCTGGAAGTGAGAGGCAGAGAGCGCAGGCCAGGCTGCAGCAAACCCGGTCGTTCTTTGAACGGACTGATTGTTCCTAGAGCCTGTTCGGCGTTGGAAAGCGGCTTGGTCGCGATAGTTCCGCCGAATCTACGATCGAGCAGTGCGCACCATAGCGGGAGCGATCGAGAGCAGTTAGTTTGCGAGCTGCTGAACTAAACGAAGCGTTTCTGGTGCGGAGGGCCAAGAAGTGCGAAGCAGAGGCTTGCCAAGTGATTGATTTTTGGTGGGCCCGGCAGCGGCCATATGAAACGGCTTTTCTTGAGAGATTCCGTAGTCTTATTGAGATGTTGATTCATTGAGTACCAACAAAAAGACCAACAAATTTGCCAGGAGAAAAACATCGGTCCGCCGCCGCTACGCGCGGCCTCTGAGGTCGTCCACCGCGTCACATCGAACTTCGAAGGTAGCTCGATCGCAATTAGTCGTGAAAAAATTGGGGATGAGCGGTCCGGATCGCCTCTACGTTGATCTTGAAGTTCGCGTCAGCTAGCCAGCCATCCACCGCTGACCATCCGCAAGCATGTAAATGAAATTCTGGCGATGCTGCATTCGCCGACTGGACGGTGGGACGGATCAGCCGATTGCTCGACGGCGGCTTGATCGAGATCGGCTTCGTAATTCGCAACGGCGCCGCAACCGCTCTCAAAATCAGCGGAATGCTACTTCAAGAGCCTGGAAGATCAATGTTGCATTTCTAGCGAGGTTCGTGATCGATCCGGCCCTCATCCAATTCGCTCAGGCACCTGAGTCGTGCCAGAAACGCGGCAAGGTCGGCGGCGTAAAACAACGTCTTCTTGCCGAACTTGACGCGTTTGAGGTCACCTCGTTTGACCGCTGCGTACAGCGCCGTGCGGCCGATACTAAGCAAGTCGAGTGTCTCGTCGACCGCGTACGCTACTTTCGTAAGACCGAAGGCCCTAGGGTCGATCGGATCGACTCTGGTATTCTTGTCGTTGTCCATACCCGACACCGCGTTGTTCGTCGAAGCGCGGTCATGTGATTTGCGATGATGGGCCATGGTGCGCAATATGCCATGCGTCCTGGGGCAACTGAACGGCCCAAGTCTGCGCTGTGCTACGGCGGCAAAAAGGCCTGATTCCTCTTCGTTCTGCAATCGGCGGCAAATGCTTGCGAACGGCTGCATTTGCGTATGTCGCCCCCTGCTCATCACGTCACTCATGCTGCGCGCTTCAACGGACGTGCGCGCTCGACTCGCTTACGCTCCTTGGGCGTGTTCATCACCTCCCAAAGGTCGTGGCGCCGCTGCACGTTGAGCCAGAAGTCAGGGCTGTTGCCGAAGACGCGGGCCAGGATCAAGGCCGTCGCGGCGGTCACGTTCCTGCGGTCGCCGCACAACTCGTTGACGTGCTTGCGCTGAACGCCCATCGCCTCGGCGAGCGCGCCCTGCGTCAGGCCCATCGGCTCCATGAACTCTTCGGTCAAAATCTCTCCGACCGTCGCCGGCTTGCGCTTGGTGGTCAGCATGGTTGCCTCGCTCTCATCGGTAACTGTGATCGTCCAGATAAATCCCGTCCGCTTCGCCGCGCTCGCCATCCCAGCGGAAAATCAGCCGCCATTGCTGATTGACACGGATCGAATGAAACCCCGCCAGATTGCCGCGCAGCTTCTCGAAATGATTGCTGGGCGGCACGCGCAAGTCCTGATCGGTCGTCGTATCGTCGATTATCTGAAGCTTGCGGAACAGCCGGGCTTCAAGATCGGGCGGGATGTTGCGGGAATGGGTATCGTCCACGAAGAAAGCCCGTAACCAGCCATCCCGAAAGCCAACGATCATTCCGTCACTCCGGTTGAGAGTATTTGTACCACCCTATAACCCATTCTTCAAGGATGATCTCCGTCCTTCTGCGGGGCCGCTGCTTCGGAATGGGAGCGCGACTCGCTCACAATCCGCCCTTGTCTGCTTGGAGAGTCCAAACCGGTGCGGCGTCAGGCCGTCAAGGCCGAAGCCGCGAAGCGGGGCGAGATAGCGCCAGCCTTGACGGCCTGAGGCCGGTCCGGTTCAGCAGCAAGCGAGCACAGACCTGTCACTCCGCATCTGACCCGCGCTTCGGACGCCATCCAACCGGATCAGCGACCCATCGGTTGATGTTGGATTCCCTCCATCCCGCGCCGTTGACGCTGATCCTGATCTGGGGCGGGAACGTGCCTTCGGCGATCTTGCGGTAGATGGTAGAGCGGGACAGCCCGGTTCGGGCCAGGACGGTCTTCAAACGGATGATACGGTCTGGTTCTCGCACGGCTGGCCTGCCTCCTGCTGACTGTTTCTGACGGCTGCTGGTCCAGACAGGAGAGGCATTTAGGGGCATGCAAGACGGTTCGGCGCGGCATAGGGCTGTGGCGTGGAGGCGGCGGCAAATCGGCGGGTTCAGAGCCCTTGCTGCGGCCTCTGCCAAGGTCGATACCGTGTGTGAAGGCGAGTTCGTCGCCCAGACGGCGGCCTGAGCTGAAATTGCCGCCGATGCCGAGTTCGCGCTTGCGGTTGGCGAGCAGGGATTCCAGTTGTGGATCGCGTTGCAGGCTCTTGGCCATGTCGCCCATCGCGGTGCGCGTGGATTTGTAGCCCGACATGTCGCCCGCCTGATATTGACGCTGGCTGGCCTGGTCGAGTTTCTGCCAACGCTCGACACTAGCGCTCGGCATCCTTCGCCGGTGCGGCGAGCGCTGCACCATCGATCGGGCGGGTCGATGCTGCCGCATATCGGAAGTCGTTTATAACGAATTCCGATTGACGCGTCGTCAACCCTGGACGTCCGGTTTCGCGGCAAGGTGGTCCTCCCCGTCGAATCGACAATCGACATGGTCCTAAAGACATCCTATCGGCCCGGCGAATGGGAAGCGCTTCTTCGTCGGTACGACCGGACACCGGCATTGGCCGGATTGGGTCGCGCTTCTCCGGGTCCCTGATCTGGCGGGCTTCGTGAATTTGTTTATGCGTCAACCCAGCGTCGTCTGCCGTCGCGCGACTTCCCGCTTGGAAGATCGCGCATCAGCCGTTTTCTCCGAGACTGCCGTCGGTGCCCCGAGCGGTGCGGCGCGCTCACTAGAGCTGATCATGGGCGGGGCCGTCGCTTGTGACGGCGGCGGCCCCTTGCCGCGAAGGCGCCAGTACGCGAGACGAGCACGACTTCGCGACTGCATCCAGCATCGGCGCTGGGCCCGATCGGCGCAAGAACGTCCGTGCGTTAGTGTTACTTGGGCCGCCGCCTAACTACGTTTGGCCGCTTCGTGGATCGGCCTCGTGAGACCATTTCCTCAACAGTTCGCAGCACCCGAGCGAATTCAGACCGAAGATGTCGAGCGTGCGCCGCATCTTTTGGCTCTGAGAGAAAAGCAATCTTGACGAGGAAGCGGTTCAATCGCGATGTTACGACAAGATTGTCAGAGTGTTGCGAGCGCAGGGCCGTGATCTGTCGTCGTGTCTCAACGAGATCGAACCAGTGATCGTCGGGCTTATTCGCCAAATGGAGCTCTTATCATTGCGGCGGATAAACGAAGCCGCCGCGCCGAGTATCTTGGCGCGACGACCTTCGCCATGGTGAACCCGGACGGGGCAATGTCCGGTGCAGAGAGACTAGTGTTCAGCAGCCTCGGTGCAATCGAAACTGCGGATTAAGCTTGATGTCGCCGCGGCGAGTTAAGTCTGGAACCGCTACCGCAGAGCGTTGAGAACGTCCAACAATGCTCGTACATTCGATCTAGGAAGTGCTGGGGAAGCGCGAAGGTGCAAACGGTCGGACGTCGGCCACGGCCGTGAGGAATGCTGGCCGACTTGACCCACCTGCCGGTCGGTGCGCCTATCGTTCGATCAAAAATGAGGCCACCCATGCGCAGGGCGTTACGTTGGCTATTGCTCGGCGGTGCGACAGTGTCCGCGGTCGCGTCCGCCACAGCGCAAACCGTGGCGTGGGCTTCTCTTGCCTTCATCACCTACGCAAGTCTCTCTCCATTCCACGACAGGCCTCAACTGAGCAGTTCGGCCAACATCGAACACATCGCGGCCTTTGCGTTCCTAGGTTTCGCATTTTGTGTCGCGTACCGGGACCGGATGACGCTGGTGTGCAGCGTCGTGCTTGGTAGCGCAGTGGTGCTGGAATTGATGCAAAAGCTGACGCCAGATCGCCATGCTAGATTGCTGGATGCGTCCGAAAAGGTCGTTGGCGGGTTGCTCGGGATTTTGCTCGCCAGCATCGCTTTACGCCTGATCGAGCGCTGGACGGCTGCGTCTGATGTCTGACGGTTCTTGCGGGTTTGCCGGGTCCATGAGGCGCTGCGGGCCGCCAGCGGTTGCGCTGGGCATCACAGACCGTGTCTGGACCATTGGCGATTTGATTGATGCCGTGCTGCCGTTGGAGCCGAACAAGCCGGTTCGAGTGAAGCGCAACTTCCGGGTAATAGACGGCGGGCGCTCCTCGCCGCCGGCCATCGATCCTCGGGAAGCCGTGGTCAGTCCCCCTCGGGCAGCCTCAGGATCACCACGTTGCCCGGTTCGCTGGGACTTGACCGCTCGCGCTGCCTCTTTACCACCTGCTCAAGCTCGAGAGCTTCAATTGCGAGCTCATCTGCCAAGCGCCTGAACAATTCGCGTTTTTCTGGGTCGCTCGTCCGCCTGCTCATGAGGGCGAAATCTGAGGCGTTGGCACGTAACTTGTCTAATCTGTCCCCTAGGTCCTTCATCGCTCAGGTCCTAAACGGCTTTGGCAAAACGCTCGAACACCCTATCCGCTCTTCCTTAACCACTCGTTAGGCGGTGATCCGGTGAACGGGGCGGAGTTCCCGATTCGCAAAAATGCGTCCCGAGTTCGTATCATTCCGTTGATGCGTATGGCTTAATGAGCCTCTGGCTGGCGACCACCGGCGGCATTGGACGGCAAAGGACGACACCACCGCAGATGCTGAGGCGTTTGTCTTGCTGCATGGTGTTGCGGCAGGGGCGGTGCCATTCTCAGGGGTGGTTCCGAGCCGATGCTGATGAGCGTCGGCTGATCGAGTCGCCCATCGTGTGATGGAGTTGCTCAAGCCGCCGCGCGCGCTCTTGCTTTTTGGCAACTATCCTTGCAGCGAGAATCTCATCGACCTCTGTGTGGAGAGCCCACAGCTCATCGATGGATATGTTCTCAAATTGCTCTCTGTACATGATTCCACCCAATCTGCTTCCCAAATCGCTAGGGGCTTTTTCTTGGCGTTCGCGCCGGGACCGTCGTGCTTGGCGATTCTTTCAACGGCGACGTGCCGGGACACTTGGCGCCGTTCTCTGTGCCTCGGGCCAGCCGACCGCGACGAGGAGAGGATGTGGGCCGGCAGGGGGGTGCGTGGGCCAAGGCGCGCACGGGTGCGCTTTCAAGCGCCCGGGTCTCCTACCATAAACCGGAGAAATCGCACTGTTCGCTTGTGAACATACCGGCCCCAGCATCTGACGGGTGGCTGCCCCGATGCTGAGGCCGTTTCTGCGCCGGTTGTCGAAAGCGGGGCAAATGCAACCTGCGCTGCACGGGTTCTTATGGAGCGTCCGCTCGGGCGAAGGCAGATCGTGCGGCAGGAGCCCGGAAGGCTGCCGATCGGCTCGCCTGCGAAGCCTGGACGCCATGTCCATCTTACGAAGGTTGGAAAGCGAACAGACGACGGCCGAGTTGGTATTCCAGTATCCGATCGTTCAATGGCCCGATGAGCGTTCAAATGGAAAACCGCGTGATCGTAGTACATGCCTCCGGAAGGCTGCTAGACCAGTTGCGCGGAGAGGCATCCCGCGTTTCACGAGCCAACAAGGTGGACTGGTGGATGGAGCGAGGTGATAGAGGGACACATTTTTGCTTCGAGGACGCTGAGACGAAAATGCTTTCGCGTCGATCTGCGAAAACCTCGCTATTTCGTACATGGAGGCCTAGGCAGGCGATCAAGACGGGAGGCCGTCGATGGGTGATGCGGCAAAAGACCAAGGCCTTGTGGCGCTGATTGGCGGCATTCTGAGCGGCAAGCGCGCGGAGGCGCAAGCTTCCGAACCGCATCCGCTCGCTGAGGCCGCCAATCAGCGCCGATGAGCGCGCCCTCAACGGCGCCCGTGGCGCCGGAGATGCCGCCCCCCACAAACGGCCCCGACGAAAGACGAGCACGATTGCCCGCCGTCGCGATCGGCGACCTCGTCCTTAGCGAGCTTCGCAAGATGGATGGCTTTCCGAGATCCGGAGTATCGATCACCGTCTACGGATGCCGGAATTGGAACGCCATGATCAGGTTCGCGCCGTTCTCGACCACTTCCCAGAACGCTGCACGCTTCCGCCAGGCCATGCCGGACATCGTGTTCGAGCTCCGTAAATACGTCGAGCTCGAGGGCTAGGCGGATTCCTATCTCCGGAGCATGCACAAGGCATTCGAGTTCTGCATTCCAACCTCTGGGAAAGATCGTCCGGCCCGTCTGGCTGCACGAGATCAAGTATTGACGGATGAGCCGCACGCGCTCGCCCTCGCGCTCGAGCCGCAGGCGATAGCCCACCAAGGGCGGCTACGATTGGCTTCGGGCAACCAGCAGTTTTTCATCGTAATAAAGCATCGTCGACACCTTCGCCATTTTCGGCGTTACAATGATGAAGCCCTTCATCTGCGGTGTAATTGTTACGCTCGTCTTGAACGCCGTGGTTGAGCCGCCCCATGTGGAGCTATCGGTCGACAGCGCCGCGTTGCTTGCGAGGATGGTCGCCTTGATTGCAGTTGCCGAGAGGAGATAGGCGTCGCCGACGAACCAAGATATTCGACATCGATCCAGAAATCGTCATTGTTCGGAACCGCGCCGCCGCCCCATATTCCGTAGAGGGTAACCGTGACCGATGACCCAACGGTCTCATTCCAGATCGCGATCGGTGGCCCCTCCATGGCCATGTGCCACAGGGCATTTGCCGTGGTGACAAGCTTGCGCGAAGCGGCGGTCGTTCCGTCACTTTGTCCACCGTCCTGACAATCGTGGTCTCAGTCGTCAGCGCCCCGGAGAATGTGTACACCTCATCGCGGTAGTTCTTGGTGCCGCTGTCGCGTTTCGACAGGATGACCGTCGTCAGGTCGCTGCCTATGGTCGCGACCGTCACCGAAGCACCGATCTTGCACTTGTCGATCAGCATCATGCCGCTGCCGGTCGAGGAAAGATTGACCAAAGTCTTACCGGAGCCGAGCAGAGTGAGGTCGAGCCCGCGCAGCCATGCATCTACGGCCACAATACCGCTAATGAGAGTCGTCGGGGCGGTGCCCGACACCGCGCTCGCCGTGTTGCACCACTCCCATTGGTTGGCATTGACCCGAATATTCTGGCCAGCATTGTTGAACGTGAGGACGCAATTGTCGTGAACAACCCGCCCGGCCAGATTGGAGCCGCTCCCGATGGTGATGCGGCTATTGCCGTCTGCCGACCCGAGAACGTGACCGGGCATTGCACGAACTTCTGGAACTGGCCACCGCCGCCTGCGGACCCGAACACGATACCCGTGCCGGATGCAGTAAGGGCAAAGCCGATGCCGGTCACGTAATGTTGAGGCTGCTCCAGACGATCTGCCCGAACGACGCCGAGCAGGTGACGGTAGCGCCAGTCGTCAGGTCACTCGACTGGGGAGGGTAATTTCCCGCGTGATTGTGACAAAGAACGTAGTTCGGGGACGCCGCGGTGTTCTGACCTGTCAGCGTAAACGAGGATGAGTTGGTTTCGGCGTGATTGTCGCCGACATAAATAGAGTCCCCCGCCAGCGACCAGGTGTTCGCAAGCCCGCACTGTAGGCGCGCATGAGGAGCCGCGGCGCCGGCAAAGGACGAGGCGAGCCCGATATGAGTCCAGGTCACCGTGTTGTCGGCGGTTGTATTGCGAACGGCGCCTATGCTCCAGCTCGGCTCAGAACCGTTGCCGGCCGTCCCCGCCGTCGAGCAGATGAACAGATGAGTTCCAGCAACGTCCTTGATAATGACGCCGAGAGAAATTGCAGTGTTCTTCGCTATCGTCCATGATGGCGTGTTGGTTGCATCGCCGTTGACGCCGGCCTGTCCGGTGCACTCCTGCCAGGTAACGGTGTTGTCCGTCGTTTTAGCGCCCCGTGTGACCGTCCACGTCGGTTCGGTCGTGGCATGTGTGGTGCCGCCAACGATGGCGACGAAAACACGCTCATTTCCGACAGAAGGTGTCGCGGAGGATTGCCGCCGAAGCGCGCCGCGGCCGCATAGGCAACCGAACTGACGTACCAAGAAGTCGCAAGCGTCGCCATTAAGCACCTGCCCGATCATCCCAAGACAAGAAGCCGCTCGGCACGGACTGAGCAAACGCCGTCGCACCGAAATTAGCGGTCATGCTCGCTGACCCCCGACAATCCCCCAAAGGCGTAGAATGGTCCCGTCACAGACAAGAATGAAATTCCTCCAACACCCGTCGCCGGATTGTTGGCGCCCGAGCCATTCCAGCTGCCCCCGCCGTTGCGGAACCAAATAATTTTCGATCCTAGATCGACCGCGACGCAGCAGATGTCGCCATTCGCGAAGCCCGCGCCAAGTGAACCCGACGGCGCGAAGTGTCCGTTCGCCCAAACGACCGCGGCGCCGCGGCTTGTCGGATCGCCCGTGTCAACATCTGGAGTCATCGAACTGGTGACGACACCGCAGTTGAACGCGGCGCTACCCTGGCTTGTGATCGTCATTTCAAAATAAGCCCGGCGTGCACTCAGCGGATTAGTCGAGCGAACGCCCGCATTGCCGCCGGTGGACGTTGAAAATATCAGGTTGCTGCCGCTCAATGCGACCGGACCACCTACGTCGGCCGGATTTCATGTCGTGGCATCAGAGGCGGCGGCGGCGGTTCGTCCGGCGGCGGCGTTGTCAGCGAGTTGACACGGCATTGAAGTATCGATTCTGCAGTGAACTCGACCATGTATATCTGCTCGCTCATGCTGCACCATCGATCGCGTGAACGAAGCCTTTCGCCAAGGCCTCAGCCGCAGGCCACACTCGCCCTTCAGTCTTCCACTCTCGTGCAAGCTGCTCAGTTATGCCAAGCCGCGACGACAGTAGCGACACACCCACATCGTCCGTCGCATTGAGAGATTCGTTGATCGGTGACTTCTCTTCAGCCGAGAGCAGCCGCATCGCCTCGAATTGCTCCGCAGTACAAACTCTTGCAGAGTTATGGATCAACACACTTCCACTAGGAACGATCGATCGAACGTCGGCCGCCAGCGCGATAAACACCGCGGCGCTCGAGCATCGGCCAACTATTCGCGCCTCACGCGCCATCTGTGCTGCAACAGGGCCGTTGCGATCACCAACGCGCTTCCGGCTTCACCGCCAGCGCAGTGAATTTCCACGCAAATGGAGCGGTCGCCCGCCTCGCGGATCGCCTGCAGAAAGGGCTTCGGATCGCGCTTCGGCGCACGTCCTAAAGCGATGTCAAGGCCGCTCGGCACACGGGAGAAGACCTGTAAGACGACCGCGGGTCCTGCACCCTCTGGGCGGCGCGATGGATTAGGGAAGTCCGGAAGCGCCGTAGGTCGGGGACGCGGATCGCCATTGGTGACGTAGATGGCTTCCGCCGAGTGAGGCCGAGCGGAATTGCTTCGCTCGGCCTCCATGATCGGCGCCGATGCTTCCGCGGTCGCCGAACCGCTCTTTATTCTAGCCATGACCCGGTTATCCTGTTTTGCCCGCTATCTCGTGGATCAGGCCGGCCTTCAGCGCGTCGCCGAGGCGCATTGGCTTTTCCGTTTTCATCTCTCGTGCAAAAAACTTCCGATCAAAGCCTGTGCGACTTGTAATGAAATCGAGAATTTCGGCGTCAGCCATTTCCGCAGTGCTGGCAGCTTCAGCGAGTTCTGAGGCCGTCCACCGTTTATCGGCGCGCGCCGTCGGAACCACCTCGGTCCGATAGATCATTATTTCGGCATTCTGATTTGCAACTCGCAGATCAAACGCCAGCAATGGAATAACGGCGGCTGATAAGCACTGCCCATTTATGATAGCTTTCTTAGTTTGCGCAGGATGCTCCATGATCGCCGCGGCCATGTCGAAAGCGTCGGCAACGCTTCCGCCGACCGAGTCGAAGTGCGCTAAAATCGTGTTGGCGTGCAACGAAGTCGCCAATTGCTTTCGCACATTGGCGGCGCGGATCCCTGACGCTTTTCCAATCTCGCCTTTGATCCGTAATGAAACGAACGGCGCGCTAGAGTTTCCAAGCGTGCGAACTAAACTCGCAAGTGCAGCGTTCGCGCGCTTCTTGTTAGGGCGAAAGAACGCCGCCATATAGTGGCCTGGCTTCACATAGTCGGAGACCGGTTCAATTTTTGTGACGAGGTTATATTTGCGCGCCGCCGCTGCGGTCACTCGGAAGTCATCGCCTGTGAAGACCATGTCGCGCAATTCGCGGGATCCCGTCGCCTTCAGATACAGATCCGCAATTTTCTGGTCGACGCCTAGCATCGTCGCACTACGTTGCGCATGGGTTCGCGCCGTCCACCGATCTGGGGCGTACTGGTATTTGCCTCCGTCACGGTAAAGTCCGCACGAATGGATCAGAAATTCTGTCGTGGCCGGCGCGATGCGCTCGCGGCAGGCTGCTAGAGCGAGTGTCGCGGCGCTTGAGCACCGTCCGACAACAACACCGACCGTGCGCCCTTTGGAAGTAGATACAGTCTCGCTTATCTCAAAACCCTTGTCGGAATGTCCACCAGGCGTCGATCAGCATCACCAGTTCGCGGCAGCGGCGATTTGTGGCCGCAGTGATCTCCGAAATCACGCGCGCCGCGTCGTTCTCGACGTAGTCGGACAGACACACGACAGCGCGTCCCGGTGCCGCCTTCTCGTACACTGCACGCAAAGCATCGTAATTCGCTTCGTGAGCATCTGCACTTGCGGTGATCGTTCGGAGTTGGGCCAGCCCGTCGCTCAAATCAATCTTGACAAAGAACGGCCGGCGACGATGACACGTCGCCGGCCGAGAGCTGGGCCGCCCGCGGAGAAGGATACCCGCTTGCCCAGGTTTGAATGTCATTTGCCGAGGATCCCCTTAGCGTGTTCGCGCATGTAGAATGACGGCACCATGCTCAGATATGGCGCTTCATGATCGCCTGCGAACCTGATTTCCTCGCAAAAGGCGATCAATATCTCGGACGCCTCATCTAGCTCCTGCAACGCAGCCAAAGCGCGCGCGGCAGCCTGCTTGCGAAGGCTCGAAAGTTCTGCCGTGACAACCTTGGATCGCTCCAACCTCAGCTTGGTGACTTTGGTCCTTCGTGATGCAATTTTATCCCGGAGCTCGGATAGATCCGCTTCCAACCGCTGAATGTCGGAGACTAAGCCGCCGCGCCCATCGCGATATGCTTGACAGAGCGCGTTATGCTCAGCAGCAAGCGTGTCATAGGACGTGCGCAGCCCGTCCAGCGTCGCCTGCTCGAACTTGAGTGCCGATCCCTGGGCGACGGAACGCGCCATGCTCATGACGGTTTCGCGCGTGACCTTTGGAGATTTGGCTAACATGCTGGGCTGTGTCCTCGTTGATCGACACCGACGGTTATTGATCCGCTATCGATTTTTCGAGTCACGCGTGACGAAAAGTTCAAGTATGCGGCCGGCGGCTGCGCATACAGCCTTAGGATCGGCGGATTCGTCCTCGTGCAACAAGCTGCGGTCGATCATGCAATCGATCAATCGAAAGAGGTCCTTCACCGGAACGTTGCGTAGCAGATCGATTCCCTTTGCCTTCGCGCAGGCGCCTTTCCTGCTGTCGGCGTGCAGCGCCCGCGTCGGCCATCATCATGACGACGCCGCAACCCAGACGCATGCGGCGTTCCAGCGCCCGAACGCGGGCTTTTGCGGCGTCGAGACCATCATCCTTATCAGCGGAAACCGAATTGCACATTGAGCGCCCTCGTCAATCAGTCTGCTAACGGCTGTTCGCGCTCAATCCACGCTCTGCCGGGTGCGGGACCAGGATCCAGATGGAAATGCCCCAGACGTCAAGTACCTTAGAGGCGCGGTCGCCTGTGGCCGCTATCGAGTTCGCGCTTGGAAAGATCGCAATGAGGCGAACTGCTCGCTGAAGCGGAGTTCTGGAGCACCTGGCGGCTGCAGCTCACTGAGCAATGCGCGGCTCCAGGCGCTCCCGGCACATCCCACCCGAGAGTTCGAAGCGTTCGCTACCCCAAAGCAAAAGCGTCGTACGAAGGCGGAAATCGCTGCACAAGAATAGAAGAGTGTCGCTAATCATTAAAGGGAATGGGCCCGCTGGAATGCGGGCCTGATTCTTTCAGTTGTTTTTGGTCGCCACTCTTCCGAGCTTCGGTTTTTTCTCAATCGGCGCGGTGCCCAATAGGTCGCGCTCCTCGTCGAACTTAAGATCGAACGGTAGCTCAATACTACTTTGCTGATTGTTATTCCGCCGTCGCTCATTTTTTGAGTTGCACTCTACCGTGAATTGCATAGTTTTCCTGATTTGATCGATCGGCTTTTTTCAAGTCCTTTTTCCGGGGCAGGTAATGAGTAAGCAGTATCAGATTTACACTTGTTCTGCGGTTCTGCAGAAACGACAAGCGCTGATCGCGCAGCTTTTAGAAGTGCAGAAGCTCCGAGATCGGTTGCGAGAGGCCGAGGCGAGGATGATTGGCCGAAGGCGGCGACGCGCTGCCGGTGCTACTACCAGGAAAAGAGCGCATTGCCGGCGTCAGACAGCGGCCTACCTCCGTTAGTCGCAAATGCTAACGGATGTTCGGGATGTGTCCAGCAATCGCGCAAGACGGTGAAAACCAATCCGGCCCCCAATAACCGTGCTTTGGCCGGCGTCGCCGGTCGATAGATGCGCTACTTCCAGGGCAAGCCGTCGGGCAGGTTCAATTGAGGCAGCGGGTCTGATGACCGATAAGCGCAGCCGCTCTTTGGCTACCTCGCTTCGTGAGCAGCGCTGAGGGCACACTGGTCAGTGTCGCCTCTGATCCAACTCTCTCAGCAACGCGTGCAGAAAATCACTCGCATGGTCATAACTGACGCTGCCGTTCGCGATCTCGCGAGCGCGCGGACAAAGCACCGCGCTGATCGTTTCGGGGCCAAGTGAGTCGGCTCGGGCCGACCATAGATCGAGCAGATCGTCGGGGATATTTTCGCTCGATCCAAACAATTTTATCAGACGATATTCGCCCTCGGATTGATTGTCGTGGTGAGCCTTGACGGCAAAAAGCGCAAAAAAGCCACGGAACGCGTCACGGGAAACGGCAGGCTTCGCCATGGTAATTTCCCCGGTTAATCAAAGAGCCACAATAATAGAATCACATAATAACGCAGATTGAGTGTGGTTGAAATTAAAAGTCAATTAAATGCCTGAGCGGCAATATCAAGAATCGCCCCGAGAAGCTCCCCTATTCGGTAAAAACGCAGATTGCGATCGAACATTCCTCACGACGTTCAGTTTCCCCGGCGGTCCTCGTCTGCGAGGTGAGCCACTTCGGCGGTAGCCGCCCTCATGCTCAATGCTTATTCGTCTTCCGGCTCATTCGCCGTTAATGATTGATTTAGTTCGCAGCATGATCATTGGAGGGCCGCAAGGGATCCGGTCATGCAAGTGCACCAGGCGAATACCTTGGAAGAGATCGAGACGAGGGTCGCTGACAGCAGCAGCGAAGACCCCATGTCACGTGTGATGCTGAACCCGCGCGATTTTTCAAGTCCTAGTCGAGAAGAGGTTCTGGCGTTATTGAAGGCAGACGGCGATCGAAAGCACACGATTTCGCTGGTCGCAGGCGCACTGATTGTCGGTTTTGTGTTCGGATGGGCCGGCGGCTTTGCTTGGTACGGTCCCATAACTTTCGCGTCGCTCAATTCAACCACTCAGACAGAAACGCCTTCGCGTCGAACTGCCGAAACAAAGTCAGGCCGCAAGACCGAAGGCCTGCGAAAGACCGCATCGACTCGGGCTTTGCGAACGCCACCAGGCGCGAGTCAAATCTCCGCGGATGGAGCGAGCATTTCCGCCAAACCTACGGCCGCATGGTCAGATGGGGCATACCTCTCCGGGGACGCTTCAAGCACACCTCCGGCTGTCCAAGCAGATATAACGGTGACCGGCTCGATAGCTCCCAGCGCACCTTTCATGGCCGCGACGGAGACAAGGCCGACAACTATTGTGGGCTGGACCGTTCTTGATGTTCGCGGCGGGACGGCGGTGCTTGGAGGACCCGACGGGATTCGGATGGCAACACGCGGCGACACCGTACCCGGTATTGGGCGGATCGACTCCATCGTGCGTTGGGGCAACCGCTGGATCGTTGCAACAGCTACTGGATTAATCTCGACGCCGTGAAATGCACGCCGGACTTTTCTTGCTGCTTTCTATAGCGTATCCGGCGTCTTAAGTTCGTGGCGGATCAGCTCTTCCTTCAGCTGTCGTTCTGCTTCCAAATAGAACTCTTGATCGCGCCCCCTTTGGCATTCCTGCTTGCTGCCACAGCTCATATGCGCGGCACTCGCTGCCATGTGCGTTACTCCCATAGCTTATCACCTGACGAGCATCGCTGCCGGGCCGGTCTCCCTACTTCCTGCGGAGCCGCTCGACCTCGTTACACATAGTCTTGTGGAAAGCAGTATCCCCACAAATCTCAACAATTCAAACTTTTGGCCATATACTTCACAAGATGTCTGCACGTTACATTGTTGGCGCGTATCCTTTGCTCGGCACAGATCGCCTCAGCTTCCGAATATTTTCGCGCCACAAAGGCAATGACCGGCTTTCGATCCACCTCGATTGTAAATACCGAGAGCGAAAGCTTATCGTCGATCATGGCTTGTCCTTACCTTCAGCTTCGCGCTCTTTTTCGCTGCACGACGGTCATCAATCGCGCTAGGCGCCTAATCCGCCGGACGCTGTCAGCGAAGCGCTGGGAAGGAGTTCGCTTCTGGATCTTGAAAACAAAGTTCCGAATGCGACTAATCACTACTCTCGCTCCTATCTTCCGCTCCATCAGCGCAAAATTTTCTGGCCGGCTGACGGGCGTTCTAGATCGCGCCAAGCTTCACGCAGATCACATGAATGATCACGAATATCGGAAGAGCGAACCAAAACCATACGACGACGTCGCCCTCGCGATCCGACGCAAACTCACGGTTGGCGTCCGTCTCACGGCCGTGAAGTACGACTGAAAGGACCTGGCTCGGCCGCGTGCGTTTGGCTGCGCGCCGCAAAAGTGTGTTGACTGTGGCTTCGTGCTTGAGGGTTGTCTCCGCGCGCGCCTCTTGATCGGACATCTGTTCAGCTACCTCTTCACTAGCCGGCGGACAGATTCCGATCACTGCTTCTCTGCGGGGGCGTTGGCGGCACTGGGCGGTGCAGCCGTGGATGGCCGCAGCGAAGTTTCTGCCGGCGCTGCGGCAGCCGTGCAGTCGCCCGCCCAGATCTTGGTGCCTCTGACCGTGCCGACGAGTTTGCAACCAATCGGCGCTTGCGGCTTGAGCTGAACCGGCGGCCTTTTCGCTGCTTTCGGTGGAGCAGTTTGAGCAAAGGCGCCACTCGTAAAGAGCAGCGCTATCATCCAGATTAGCGGCTTCATGGTTTGTCCCCATTGGCCGAGCCTCAGCCATGCCAACGAGGGAATGTCCTGCAAGCTGGGGCTGGGCGCAATAGGCTGTGTCAGAAGTCTCGCGTCAAAGCGGGACGCGTCCTTCAGCTCGCGTGATAATGCGAATGCAATCAGCAGATTCCTTGCCGGTTGAGGCCCTTAAATTAAGGCCCTTAACGAGGGTGGCGCAATCGAAGGAAGCTAAAAAAGATTGCGATCAGTTTTTGAGTGATTTTCCGAAGCTTTGGCCGCCGTCGGAGCAGGATAATTGTCGGTAGGGATAGAATCCCGATCTTGTACAAGCGACGGTCACGTTGCCGGATGTAAAAGTGAACGTCGGAGCGTGCTGCTTTGCATGCCTGGTCTTAAAGCATTGAATCTGGCCGTTATTGAACTGTCTTAGCTGCGAATTGGCCTTTACGTAGTTTAAAAATCCGGGGCAATCGTTAGCGAAAGCGCTAGCCGGAAAAACTAAAATCATGGAGATGGAAAGAATAAGCTTCATTGACATCCTCCTCTTATCTCGATCCGCATGGCTCGATCCGCTTTTGGTCCTACCAAGCGTTCTGATAGTCGGCCGCGAGCGCCTTCAGCATTCTTGCAGTGTTGCACACCGCAAACACGAGCTTGCCGTCAGCGGTGGCGTGGCTGCCCATTAAGTTGCGCGGCAGGCACCCCTCAACCCAACTCATGGATGCGTTGGGCAAGCTTGTGGCGGACACGGTTTAGTGCGACAGCCCGTATTTTCGGATCTCGTGCGACCGCGTCGGGCATAGTCCCGATACAGAGTTTCGATAAATGCCCACATGGCCGGTTTCCTCTTGGTCTATGTGCGCTAGATTAGATGCGGTTTGTTTCCGGTGTGCTTCGTCAACCCGGGAAATGGTGTCGGTGGAACTTTTGTTGATTTGTCGGTCTTGCAAAAATGTCGCCTCCGCAATCCGAGCTCGCTATATGCTCGGCCAGGAAAGCTGGACCTGCGATCATTGCGGAGCAACCGACTCGGTAACTTTCTGGCGGTTTGAGGGGATAGCTCACCGCGCGTGCGGTACGTGGGACCGTGACACCGCTAAAGTTCGCGCTCCATTGCCGGATGGCTGCGGTTCTTCAGCTTAATCCAGAACTTTTGCCGGCGGTCGCAATAAGGGCGATCGCGATGCTTTGAAACCAGGCCCTCAAGGCCCCATTCGGCACGCGGCCCGGAATAGATCGGGGCCGATCTCGCCGCGGTGCGCCAACAGCCGCTCCAGATTGATCTTACGGAGATGCAGCGGGAGATCGCGCAAGTCGTCGCCGCCGATGGCGAGGACGTCGAAGGCGTAGAGCTGCACTTCGTGGTCGTGCTTGCGCGAGTGCAGGGCGTTGAAATCGGAGATGCCGTCAACGCCGAGAATAACGGCCTCGCCATCGATGGCGAAGTGCTTCTGCCCGTTCTTAAGTGCGGCCTCGGCGATTCCAGGGATACCGCCTCGTCCCATCGGTGCCGTTCCGGGAGAGCAGGCACACGCGCCGGCAGCGACATCAGCTAGATGAAAGATAGGAGAGGTGTATATTGGCACGGTACCGCGGCCGGCCACGTCACGCAGAAGAGCACGCTAACGGAATCATCGAGCAACTCGAAAATGCGAGAGACGCCGGCCGCATCAAATTGACGCGAATGGTGGTGCAGCTCTATCTACGTTCGCACGACGCGAGAATCGTAGCCGCTAGAGAGGCCTATAAGATTGGTCGTCCGCATCCCGCCGGCGTATTTGTTCAGCTCGCTGAGAAGATGTCAGCTTTGAGTGGAACCGTCGAGCCTGTGAAGGTCTTCTCAAAGCCAAAAGGCACAGCGGGACACAGGCGAGTAATTCTCAGCTTTGAGGTGGAGAATAGAGTGGACGGGTTTTGGCGGAACTGGATCATTCATCAACTGCAAGAGGTCAAGGTGCCAGTAATATTCTCCTCTAAGCCCCCAGCGCGCTTGTGAGCGCAACGAAGTTCGACAACGCAGTCCGCAAGCTTGATCCTGTCCTAAGAGAAATAAGAGAGGACTACCGCTATAGGTCGCTCAGGGCTCTCGCGGCTCGCCTGAATGAACTCGGAATAGCCGCCCCAAACGGCAATCCGTTCACGTGCGCCACGCTCCACAGAATTCGGCAACCGTAGCAGGCTTTCCTGTGCGGCTCAGCCTGGACGACGTGTCTTTTGAACACAGCTGTGGCAGACGTCGTCCCCGACGCAATTTGCGATGCAGCAAAAGGTTGCACCGCAGGCCGTCGCAGCGCTTGGATTTATTGGCACGGCGGCGCGCATTCGACTGCACGGGCACGTGAGACTATGGTACGATAGACTAACTGCTCAAATGGTGCGTTCGAAAAGGTAGGGAGGACGACATGCGGGTTACTGCGTCGAAGGTCCTTGGCTCGCTCGCCGCAGGACTTTTTTTTATGTCCGCCACCGCGATGGCCGCGGAACCGCCTAAAGAGATGAAGCTCTATGTCTTCAGCTCCGGGGCCCTCAATCTCGACAAGTCGATCATCCAGAACGGCAGCAGCGGCAAGGTCCAGATTCCCGTCGGATTTTTCCTGATTCGGCATCCCAAGGGCGACGTGCTGTTCGACTGCGGCAACAATGACAGGATAATCAAGGACCCCGACTATTGGGGGCCCTTTGTGAAGGCGCTTGATCCGGGCCGTGATCCGGACATTGCGATCGACGCGCAGCTCGCCAAGATCAACCTCAAGCCATCTGACATCAAATATGTCGTCCTCGGCCATTTCCACGTCGATCATGCCGGCAACATCGGCAAGTTCCTGGACTCGACCTTCGTATTCCAGCGCGACGAGATCCGGAACGCGTTCTGGCCGGCGCCGGGCTACGCCACCTTCTTCATCTCCGACGATTTTGCCATGCTGCGCAACAGCATCGGCGGCGGCATGCCGTCAAAATACAAGAGCATCGAGCTCGACGGCGATCTCGACCTGTTCGGTGACAACAGCGTTTTCATCCACCGGTCCGTGTCGCACACGCCGGGAAGCCAGATCCTGGTCGTGCGTCTGCCGAAGACCGGCACCGTCGTGCTGACCAGCGACGCCGTCTATCTCCAGGAGAATCTGGATAAGAACATCCTGCCCAGCATCGGCAGCGTCTATGATCCCGTCGGCATGCTCGATGCCTACGCCTGGGTAAAGCGGGTTCGCGACACCGAAGGCGCCGACATCATCTACGCCCACGACCCCGATACCTTCAAGGCGCACAAGCACTCGCCCGAATTTTACGAGTGATTTGGCCTGCGACGTCTGGTCGTCTCACGCGGATCGTCATCCCGGGCCCGGTGCCCGGGATTCTGCTCGGTGCTCACTTCGTTGTCCTTCAAGGGCGCGCCCCGCCAGATGGGTGTTTGAGTCTCGATGCCTCCAGTAGTTTTGGCGCAGCACGTGACGAAATGGTACGGGCCGCGGCGCGCCGTCACCGACGTCTCCTTTGCGATCGAGCCAGGCGAGATCGTCGGCCTGCTCGGGCCGAACGGCTCCGGCAAGAGCACGATCTTCCGCATGCTCACAGGTTATCTGGTGCCGACCTCGGGACGGCTCGAGGTCGCCGGTCATGATGTTGTGGCGGATTCCCTCGGTGTGCGCCGCGCGATCAGCTACGTGCCCGAAGACGCGCCGCTCTATGACCATATGCGGGTCAGCGAATTTCTGCATTTCATGGCCGGCATCAAGGGGCTGCGCGGGACCGAGGCAAAGGCCGCAGTCGAAGAGGTGGCCGCGCGGCTCGATCTCGGGCGCGTCATGACACTGTCGGCCGGAAAACTATCGCGCGGTTTCCGCCAGCGCGTCTCGATCGCGCAGGCGCTGCTGGCCGATCCGAAAGTGCTCGTATTGGACGAACCGACCAGCGGACTTGATCCACACCAGGTGATCGCGGTGCGCGATCTGATCAAGTCGCTGGCGGGGAGTCATACCGTGCTGTTGGCCTCGCACGTCCTGCCCGAGATCGAGAAGATCGCCTCCCGTGTGATGATCCTGCTCGATGGCAGGCTTCTGACGTCCGACGCGCTGAAGGACGTCGTGCAGGATCTCAGCTTCCGGCTGTCGACGGACGCTTCCGCGGATGCCGTACGCAGCGCGATGAGAGACGTCGCAGGCCTGCGCGAGGTCGTCATCGACCCCGATCGCGGCGCAGGGCATGTCCTGATCAGGGCGGAGTTGGGCACGTCGCTGGCGGCCGAGCTGCTGTCGGCGCTGGTCGCAGCTCGGATTCCGGTTCGCGAGTTGACCGAGCTGCGGCCTGACCTCGAGCGGGTGTTCCTCGA
Source organism: Bradyrhizobium sp. 142 (assembly GCF_023074015.1). Classification (NCBI taxonomy): domain Bacteria; kingdom Pseudomonadati; phylum Pseudomonadota; class Alphaproteobacteria; order Hyphomicrobiales; family Nitrobacteraceae; genus Bradyrhizobium; species Bradyrhizobium sp. 142. Next base: position 16,893 of record NZ_JADPKQ010000517.1, on the reverse strand, counting down.
TCTCACCCGACGGCCGGGGGAGGCCGCATGAGAAGCTTCGCAGTCCTGCTCCAGAAGGAAGAGACGGCGCTGTTCTCCTCGCCGATCGCCTACGTGCTGATGACGGTTTTCCTGCTGATCATGGGCTACAGCTTTACGCTCACGCTGTTTCTCAGTCATCAGCCCAGCATGGTACATGTCTTCTTTCAGATGTTCGTTCTGTTCATGCTCACCGCGCCGCTGATCACGATGCGGCTGTTCGCAGAGGAACGGAAGCTTAAGACGCTGGAGGTGCTGCTGACCTCACCAGTGTCCGAGATCACCATCGTGCTGGCGAAATTCACCGCCGCGATGAGCCTGATCGTGGTCATGCTGCTGTTGTCCGGCGCCTATGCCGCCGCGCTCGCCTGGTTTGGTGACCCGGATTTTGGCCCGATCTACAGCGGCTATCTCGGCCTCCTGCTGTTCGGTGGCGCGCTGGTCGGCACGGGCCTGTTGGCCTCGGCGCTCACCGCCAATCAGGTGATCGCCGCGCTGATCTCCCTCAGCATCTTCCTCCTGCTCTGGATCATCGACAATTTCGGCTGGCTGTTGCCGAGTCCGGCGGACACGCTGGTGGTGAACCTGTCGCTGTCGGTTCATTTCCGTCCCTTTGCCGTCGGTTCGATCTATCTGTCCGACGTGGGCTTCTTCCTCAGCGTCACGCTGCTGACCCTGCTGTTGACGGTCCGCGCGCTGGCGCGGCGCTAGGGGGCGCACCAGATGCTTCGGTCCGCCAGATCCGATCTTGCCCTTCTCGTGCTGGTCGCCGGCGCCGTCGTCGCCGGCCTGCTCGGCTTTGCCGGACTTGGCGAGACGGTGTCGAACAGCCTGCTGTTCGTCGCGTGCTTCCTGGTGCTGCTTGCATTGTTCGTGCTCGCGATGCGGCTTCCGCTGCGCGGCAGTGGATCACGCGGGTCGGCCTGGGTGACAAACGCGTCGATCGTGCTCGGCGCCGTCGCGATCGTGGTCGGCGCCAATGTCGCGCTCTATCGCCATGACGTGCATTTCGACGTCAGCCGGGAAGGGCGCAACACGCCACCGCAACAGCTCACCGACGTGATCGCGCAGCTGCGCACACCGCTCGACCTGACCTATTTCTACAATGCTGGCGATCCCAACGCCGTCAAAGTCAAGGAGCTGGTCCAGACCGCCGCACGCAACCATCCGCTGCTCGCGTTCCGCGCTATCGATCTGGACAAGGAGCCCGGACTTGCCCGCGATCTCGGTGTCCGCGCCTACAACACCGCGGTGCTGCAGGCCGAGGATCGCAAGGTTCTGGTCGAGAACGTTACCGATCCCGCGCGCCTTGGCTATGCGGCGTTGCGCGTGCTGCGCAAGCGTGTCGAGACCGTCTGCTTCGTCACCGGCCATGGCGAGCCCTTCCGGCCGCTGCCCTCGCACTTCCACTTCAGCCATGTCGAGACCTTGAAAGGGCACGAGACGCCCGGGGCCGGCGACGTGTTGGAAGCCGCCCCGGAACAGCTCGACAGGCTACAGCTCGCCCTCGACCAGATTGGCTTCGAGATGCGCGAGATCGTGACCGCCACGGCATCGAGCATTCCGCCCGATTGTTCGGTTGTCACCGTCGTCGGCCCGCGCACCGTCTTTGCCGCCGATGAGGTCGCGCTGCTCGGCAGCTACTTGAGAAGCGGTGGCCGGATGCTGCTCCTGATCGATCCCATGTCTCAGGTCGACGGCGATTTCGAGCGGCAATTGCTGAAGCCGGTCGGATTGTCGAGCGAGGCCGCAGTCGTCATTGATCCCCTCAATCATTTCCGCACCGATGCCGACAAGGTCGCGGTACCCTATTATCCGGGGCATCCGATCACCAAGCGCCTCGCGCTGACCCTGTTCCCGCAGGCAAGGCCGATCGCGGTCACGGCGCCGCCGTTCGGTGTGAGCCTGATCGTGCTGGCGGCGAGCAGCCAGGACAGTTATCTCCGCTCACCGAAAGCCGCCGTCGCCAGCGCCGATGCGCAGGCGCCGGGCACCGCGCGCGGCGCTCAGCCGCTCGCGGTTGCGCTGGAAGGAGGCTGGCCGGGCGGCGCATCGCCCGACAAGCGCTTCCGCCTGGTGGTGGCCGGCACCAGCAAGGTCGCCACCAACGAATACTTCCCCTACGTCTCCAACGGCGAGCTGTCGCTGGCGATGCTGCGCTGGCTCGCCGAGGACGATGCCACGCCGAGCGTTGCGCCGCAAACGTTCAAGCTGCCGGAGATCGTGTTGACCAGCAGCCAGATGCGCGACACCTTCATCGTCCTGGAGGTGCTGTTGCCGCTGAGCACGGCGCTGTTCGGCGTGACGATGTGGTGGAGGCGTCGGTGACGGAGCAGGCCGCGACGCGCGCGAAAGCCCGATGGCCGATGCCGCTGCTGGCTGCGTTCCTGGTGGGGCTCCTCTGCCTCCTCATCGTCAGCGGGCAATGGCCGGAGCTGCGCAGCAAAGTTGCGTTTGCGCCCAAGGGACTCGTGACGACGGCACCGGCCGACGTGCGGCGGGTGGAGATCCGGTCCGGCAGCGATGGCATCGCCCTGCTACGCAGGGCCGGCGTCTGGACGATCGAAGGACTCGACGGCGCGGTGACGGCCGAACTCGGATCGCATATCGAGACCGCTCTGCGACTCGTCAGCGTCAGCGAACCCGCGCGCGAGATTCCGGCGAGCGACCTCACGGCGGCGAGCTACGCCGCGTTCGGCCTGGACCCGCCCGTCACCGTCGGTGTGATCGAGGCAAATGACGGTTCGGTGACCTCGGTGAATTTCGGCGCGCTCAATCCGGCGAGCACCTCGCATTATGTCAGGCTCGGCGGCCGTCCTGCGGTCTACCTGATGCAGCGGCATGTCAGCGAGGAATGGCGCGTCGTATCGGACATGGCGCGCCGGTTGCGCGGTCAGGCCGAGACCGGCGTCGCCACCCGCGGCAAGACCCTGTTGCTGCCGGTATCGATGGCGCAGGTCTGGGCGCTCGAGATCGTCTTTGCGGGCAAGCTGACACGCTTCGAACGCGACCCGTATGGAAAGTGGTTCCGGCATCTCGGTCAGCATAATCATGAGGCCGGCAGTGTCGTTCATGTCGCCGATCCCGAGCAGGCGCGCATCATTGACGCAGCCCTGCGCGCGCTCGATGCCACCGCGGTCGAAACGCGGGTAGGGCCGGCGAAAGGCGCGCAACTCGCTCGCTACGGACTGGACCTGCCTAGCTTGATCGTGCTGGTCTACTCTCGCGACAGCTTTACGCCGCTCGCCAAGCTCGAACTCGGAGCATTGTCCGACAGTCTTGACCGCTACGCACGTCTTGCGCCGGATGGCGCGGTGGTCACCGTGGCCGAATTCGAGATGCGCCGGCTAACCGAGCTGCTGCGCGCGGTCGGAGCGGCATCATGAGGCGGCTGCGCGTCCTGATACTGGCTGCGATGTTGGTCGGCTTCGGCGCGGCGGCCTCCGCGCACCAGGTCAATCTGTCGACGGCACGCCTGGCCTTGACCAGCGATCGCATCGTGACCGTCGAAGTAGCGCTCAAGGGCAGCGACGTCGACCGGCTGGCGGGCACGAAGGTCTATGATGCGAAGGAGGACACGGTCGATCCCGCGGCGGTCAGCACCGCGACGTCGTCGATCCTGGCCTATGTAAATGCGCACCTCGCCGTGACAGCAGCCGGAGGTGCTGCGTGTCCGGCCGGAGATGCCGCGATCGTCGCGGACGGTGACGGCGTTCTTTTCCGCAATACCTATTCCTGCGCTGATGTCGCCGGCGATGTCATCTACCGCTCCACTGTGCTGACGGAGAAGGATCCGACCGCGCGGCAGGTAGTGCTGGTCGCGCAGGACGGTCGCGAGGCGCAGGCGCTGCTCGACGCCGCCAATACCACCATCACGCTCACGGCGGCGGCACCGTCACTGGCGTCCACGATGCGCGGCTATCTCCTCACTGGTATTGAGCACATCTTCCTCGGCTACGATCACATCGCCTTCCTTGTTGCGGTCGTACTCTGGGCACGGCGGCTCGTTCCCGTCATCAAAATCGTCACCGCGTTCACCATCGCGCATTCAATCACGCTGTCGCTTTCCGCGCTCGATGTAGTCGCCGTCTCGAGCCGCATCGTGGAACCGGCGATCGCGGCCTCGATCGTCTTCGTTGCCGTGGAAAACTTCTTCTCGCGCGATATCGACCGGCGCTGGCGGGTGACCTTCGTGTTCGGCCTCATCCACGGCTTCGGCTTTGCCGGCGCGCTTCGGGAGATCGGCCTGCCACCCAACGCGGTCGTGCCGGCGCTCGCGGCCTTCAACATCGGCGTGGAAATCGGGCAGGTGGCCGTTGTCGCGATCGTACTGCCGGTGCTCCGCCTATTCGATCGAGTCACGACGGTCGATCGAGCCAAGCCCGTCAGGGCCGCAAGGCTGGTCTATGCGATATCGTCGGCTATCAGCCTACTAGGCGGCTATTGGCTCCTCATACGCGTGTCCGAAGCGTGATGCGGTGATCGGACCCGCTGTCTCGGCTCGCAGGCAGACCCCCTCACATTTAACGCTGCGCCACAGCCGTTCGGCGAACACATTGTCCCGCCACGCCCCTTTGCCGTCCATGCTGATGGCGATAGGCGGTTAGTGAGCATGCCGGTGAAGGCCGAGCCGGTCAATTGCAAGCCCGCAATTGCAGCCGAGACGGATCTCAAGCCACCGGGGAAACGTAGGCAACTATGCCCTCAAACGGTTGGCGGATCCCGCCGAGATCGCCCGCGCCATCCTGTTCCTGACCTGCGAAGATTCTTCATATGTGACGGGTGCGGCGTTGGCCGTCGACGGCGGGCGGTCCTTTCACTGATCGAGATCTGCTGTCAACCGTCAGTCACGGCTCGCAAATCAGTTCGGGACCCAGATCTATCCCCGCAGCTGCGATCTCGCTCACGAGATTGCGGCTTGCCTCGTTGAGCGGTTGCCGCTCCCGGAAGATAAGTGCGATATCGCGGTTGAGCAGTGGGCCAGCGATGTCGAACGGCCTGATCTTCCCCGCTTGAACGTCGGAATTTATGGCTGATGCTGGCAGCAGTGCCAGGCTGTCGCTCCCGGCGACGAGAGCCTTGATACAGTTTACCGTCCCGCACTCAGTCAGCTGGGCCGGCAGGTCGACGCTCTCCGACGCGAGTAATTTCTCTAGCAGGGTTCTCTGCCTGCCAACCATCTGGATGATCCACGGAAACTGAGCGAGATTTGGCCATGAGGGGTTTTCGAAACCAAACGCGGGATGATTCGGCCGGGCGATGACGAACAGGCGATCACGGAACAGGACGCGCTGCTTCAGGCCTTCGAGGAAGCCGTAGCATTCGGTCTGAGCGACGATGAAATCCACCTCCCCACGCATGAGACTAAGCAGGAGTTCGAGCTGGATTTTCTCGGCGACGCGGAGGACTGTTTTCGAATGGTTGTCCCGCCACTTGCAGATCGCATGCGGGACGATGGAATTAGCAAGGCTAGGCAGCGTGCCGAAAGCGACGGCGCTGTGTCTTTGCCCGTCCGATTCCCTCATGCGGCTTTCCGCCAGCTTCAGCTCATCGCGGATCAGCCGCGCATGCGCGTAGAGAACCTCTCCCATCTCGGTCGGTTTGACTCCCATTGGACTGCGCTCGAGAAGTTGGCCTCCAAGGCTCTGCTCCAGGCGGTCGATCGAGCACGACAATGCTGGCTGGGAAATCAGCAGCTCCTTGGCCGCCTTTTTGAAACTCCCGCTCTCGATCACTGACGCGAGATAGAGCAACTTCTTGGGATCCAATTTTTCCTCCCGATTAAATCGGATGTTTTTTTGTTTTTATGAGCGCCGCCTAAACGGTCGTCATTCCGATCGAAACATGATTATGGACCACCCGCAGAGGCCTTCAACTCCGAGCGGCGGGTAGGGCTATAGCGTACAGTTATACCCTGCGATCTGTAGACGATGCAAAGCGAGAAAAGTGGCCGATCAGGCACCTTCCGGGCAGCCCGTCGACCAATTTTGGCAGCTGTCTCGATGGTTACTCCAGCGCGTCGGCAAAGGTCGGGACGTCTTATTGCAACGCTGGGAGCCGGGTACCATGCCGATAGCGAAGCGCCTCGTCACGCCCGCGGCGCCCGGCAGCTCTCATCAGACGCGCATGGCAGCCTGGTTGCGGATCAGCCCACGTCGCCGAACTTGATCTTGGACAGGGGCAGGCTGCGAATTCGCTGGCCGGTCAGCGCCGCGACGGCATTGGCCACGGCTGGTGGCACGCCGGGCAGGCCTGGCTCGCCGATGCCGCCCATCGGAGCGCCGCTCTGAACGATGCGCACATGCACGCGCGGCATCCGGTCGGGCGGAAGGATGGGATAGGCATCGAAGTTGCGCGCCTGGGGCGTTCCCTTGGCGTAGACGACTTCTTCGAACAAGGCCGAGGAAAGGCCGAGCGCGACAGCCGAGTTGACCTGCGCTTCGATGATGGCCGGATTGACGATGCTGCCCGGATCAATTGCCACCCAGACATCGTGAACGGCGACCGCGCCATCCTTGAGCGAGACCTCCGCAATCGTCGCGACCTCGCTTCCGAACGGCGAGGCCATGGCGACACCGCGCGCCCGCTTGCTGCCGTCTGACGCGCTGAAGGGGCCGCGCTTCCAACCGCCCGAAAGATCGCCGACGGCTTCCAGCAGTGTCTTGTGGCGGAGCTTGTCATCCAGCAGCCGGAGCCGCAGCTGATAGGGATCCTGCTGGCCGGCATCGGCAAGTTCGTCGAAGAACGTTTCGTAGAAGAAATCGTTCATCGAGTGGCCGACCGAGCGCCAGAACCCGATGATGTTGGGATCATCGACAAGGACATGGGCGACACGGCGATTGGGAATTGCGTAGGGTTTCCCAGCGATCCCCTCGACGGCCGAACGGTCGGCGACGCCCGGTTTGCGACCGAACCAGCGATCGACCGGGCCTTCACCAACGGCCTCAGCTTCGAGCGCGACGGGAATGCCATTGACGTCGAGGCCGCCCCGGAAGCGTGCAAAGCCCATCGGGCGCAGCGCGTCGCGCAGAAATTCCTCTTCGCGGCTCCAGATGACCTTGACCGGACGCCCGACCGCTTTTGCCAGCAAAATGGCTTGCGGAAATGGATTTGCGGTGTCGTACAGGAAATGCCGGCCGAAGAATCCGCCCAGCATGGGAGAATGAATCTTCACCTTTTCCGGGGCAATGCCAGCCGCCTTCGCGGCTGCATTCTGAAACAGCTCGGGTGCCTGATTGGGCATCCAAAGTTCTAGCGTGCCATCTTCGTTCCAGCGTGCGATTGCCGAGGGCGGCTCCAGTTGACCATGCGCCAGATAAGGTGCGTCATATTTTGCGGTTACCACGCGCGTGGCGCCGGCAAGCGCCGCGGCGGCATCACCTGCTGTTTCCGCAGAAATACCCGGACCGGGAGTGGCATCTAAGAGGGCCTTGCGCCCTTCCGACGAGAAATCTGCCGGCATCAAGCGCTGCGTGTTGGAGGCGGTCTCCGTCCACGTGACCTGAAGCGTTTCGACCGCGCGCCGGGCATGCCACCAGCGATCAGCCACGACGGCTACGGCACCGGGCAGGCGGTGGATGGAATGAACGCCGGGCATCGTTTTCACCTCGGCCTCATTCTTGAACCCGGCAGGTTCGAGACCGCGGCGCGGGGCGTGCTGGACAGCCGCCTGCAGCATGCCGTCGACCCTGAGATCGATCCCGTAGCTCACCTTCCCGGTGGACTTGTCGCGCGCGTCGAGGCGCGCAACCGGCTTGCCGATCCAGCGAAATTCGTTTTCGGAACGAAGCGTCACGTCTTGCGGCACGGGTAGGGCCGCCGCCTCACTTGCCAATGTGCCGTATTCGATTGTGCGGTTCGAGGCGGCGTGACGTACGCGTCCTAGCTCCGTTGTGAGGCTCGCGACGGGGACGCGAAGGCGAGCCGCCGCGGCCTGTAGCAGCATCTGCCGGGCGGAGGCGCCGACGCGGCGCATTGTCTGGTAACTCGAGCGCACGGAGTAGCTTCCCCCAGTGAACCGGTTGCCGTTCACCAGCAGATAGTCTTTGCCAGGCGGGGCGCATTCGACGGTGAAGCCGGCCGGGTCTGCGTCGAGTTCTTCGCCGACGATCTGCGCGAGTGCCGTCGATACGCCCTGGCCCCCTTCGACGAAGGGGCTGCGTAGCAGGATCGTGTTGTCGGTCCGGATTTCGAGGAACGCCGACACGCGCGGAGCTGCCTTGGTACCGGCAGCCGCGTTTTGCGCCAGCGCCTTGCTGCCAGGCAGCCTCACGCCGAGAACGAGGGCGCCAACGGAGGCACCCAGGAAGCCGCGACGTGAGAGGTTGACCGGTCGTCCCTTCGCAAAATCGGTGGCGGCACGGAAATCGCGATTCATGTTGTTCATGCGCGCCGTCCTCAGCCCTGTGCGACCTGCCGCACCGCCGCGGCAATTGCATTGTAGGTGCCGCAGCGGCACAGATTGACCATGGCGCCCGCGATATCCTGGGTGCTGGGTTTGGGGTTCTGCTTCAGCAATGCCGTCGCGGCCATCACTTGACCGGACTGGCAGTAGCCACATTGCGGCACCTGATTGGCAACCCAGGCGTCGACCACGCGCCGGCCGACCGCATCCTCACTAATCGCCTCGATCGTCGTGATGGATTGCCCGGCGACGCTGCCGACGGGTGTCACGCAGGAGCGCGTTGCCTGACCGTCGATCAACACCGTGCAGGCGCCGCATTGGGCTATGCCGCAGCCATATTTGGTGCCGGTCATGCCGAGCTCGTCGCGGATCACCCACAGCAGAGGCGTATCGTCCTCCATCGTCACCTGGTGAGTCCTGCCGTTGATGACCACTTCCATAGAGATGCTCCTGAGATTCTCGCACTAGCGCGACATTGCGACCTGCAGCTACGAGACGCGAAATACAAGGAATAACTTCTAATCTGAATGACGGTCTGGCGTTAGATGGTTGAGTTCGCATGCGGTTATGAGCCAGTTCGATAAATGGAAGGAGGCCTGTAGGCCGCGTCGCGCTCCGGCGTCGTAGCCGACGACGTCTCGTGGAACAATCGACATTCTTGAGCCGAGGAGCTTCGAGTAGATCTTCGACTCGTCCAAGGTGGCGCGCTGTCACATGATAGCTTCCCAACAGAGGGGTATAACCCAGTGGTATCAGCTATCTCTGCTGGTGCGCGATTGAGCTTGAGAATGTCCATGAGCGAGATGCATACGTTGGCTCTCACCTGCGGCCTGGACCGAGGTCGCCTTTGTTGGCATCAAGCTGCGCCGCAGCTTGCAGGTTGGGATCTCGACGATCGGTCGCCGATTTAGCCCGTGTACGGGCTCCTCCCTGGACTGCCCGACCGCTCGACGAGCGGTCGGGCTCTTTTGCTCGTCACTGCATCCATTAGGGTGGGTGAATCTCGGGAAAGAGGGGCGAGATGTAGAGACAACTTCCCCCCGATTCCGACAAACGACGCGTCTTGGCGGAAGACGCTCGGGGCGGCCGGCCGGATGCCTTGGGCTGCATAAAAGTATCAGCTTTTGCACCCAGGGCTCTAGCCGCGTTGATCGTCCGACCCGAATCTCCGACCGGGCTCGGCGGATCGAGACGATCATAGCTCGTCGGAATTCGTCTCCCGATCATCTTTAAAACCAAAAGACCTTCGGAGGAAATGCATGAAGTTGCTCGCAACAAGCTCTCTCGGCGCATTTGCAGCCGTCGTTTTGATGTCCGGCGCCATGGCTGAGACCAGATTGACAATTGCGACGGTCAACAATGGCGACATGATCCGCATGCAGAAGCTGACGGATGATTTCACCAAGGCCAATCCGGACATCGCGCTGAACTGGGTCACGCTCGAAGAGAACGTGCTGCGCCAGAAAGTGACGACCGACATCGCCACCAAATCCGGCCAGTACGACGTCTTGACGATCGGGACCTATGAGGTTCCGATCTGGGCCAAGAAGAACTGGCTGGTGCCGCTCGACGATCTCGGCGCCGACTACGATGTCGACGATCTCCTGCCGGCGATACGCTCAGGACTGTCTCTCGATGGCAAGCTCTATGCTGCACCGTTTTACGGTGAATCCTCGATGATCATGTATCGCAAGGATCTGTTTGAGAAAGCCGGCATCAAGATGCCGGAGAGCCCGACATGGGACTTCGTCGCTGACGCTGCACGCAAGATCACGAACAAGGCGTCCGAGACCTACGGCATCTGCCTGCGCGGCAAGGCGGGCTGGGGCGAGAACATGGCGTTTCTTTCGGCGACGGCAAACTCGTTCGGCGCACGATGGTTCGATGAGAAATGGCGGCCGCAGTTCGATCAGCCGGAATGGAAGAACACTCTGAGCTTCTATGTCAAGCTGATGCGCGATGCCGGCCCTCCGGGCGCCTCCTCGAATGGATTCAACGAGAATCTCGCGCTCTTCAACGCCGGCAAATGCGGCATGTGGATCGATGCGACTGTCGCAGCGTCCTTCGTGACCGATCCCAAGGATTCGAAGGTCGCCGAAAAGGTCGGCTTCGCGCTGGCTCCAAATACCGGTCTCGGAAAGAACGCCAACTGGCTGTGGGCCTGGTCGCTTGCAGTGCCGGCGGGTTCGCAGAAGGTCGCAGCCGCGAAGAAGTTCATCGCCTGGGCGACGAACAAACATTATCTCGAACTCGTCGCTTCGAAGGAAGGCTGGGCCAATGTGCCTCCAGGCACGCGCAAGTCGCTTTACGCGAATCCCGAGTATCAGAAGGCCGCGCCGTTCAGCAAGCTCACCCTGGAGTCGATCAACTCGGCTGATCCGGCCCATCCCACCGTCAAGCCGGTCCCCTATGTCGGTATCCAGTTCGTCGCCATCCCGGAATTCCAGGGCATAGGGACCGCGGTCGGCCAGCAGTTCTCGGGGGCTCTCGCGGGCAGCAGTTCGGTTGACGCCGCACTCGCGGCCGCCCAGAACATCGCCATGCGCGAAATGACCAAGGCCGGCTACGTCAAATAGCTTGACTCTCTCCGGACGCTGGCGCGTCCACAAAGTTGAGCTGCTCGGCATGCCGGGCAGCCTGCTCAGGAAGCAATCTGACCCACGCTTGCGATTGGCAGGAAGACTATGGCAATGAGACTGAAGGACAAGGTTGCATTCATCACGGGCGGGGCGCGTGGCATCGGGCGGGCATTCGCGGAGGCCTATGTCCGCGAAGGCGCCACGGTTGCAATCGGGGATGTCGATCTCAGCGGGGCGCAACGCGCGGCTGCTGAAATTGGGCCGGCCTGCTCCGCCATACACATGAATGTGGCCGACATCGGCTCCATTCAAGCCGGCGTCGATTCGGTCGTCAACAGAGCCGGCAAGATCGACATTTTGGTCAACAACGCCGCTCTGTTCGATCTCGCCCCAATCGTGGACATCACGCCCGCGAGCTATGACAGGCTCTTCAGCGTCAATGTGCATGGCGTGCTCTTCACCATGCAAGCTGTCGCCCGGCACATGATCACAACCGGCAAAGGCGGCAAGATGATCAACATGGCGAGCCAGGCGGGCCGGCGTGGCGAGGCGCTGGTGGCCGTATACTGCGCGACCAAAGCTGCCGTCATAAGTCTCACGCAGTCGGCCGGGCTGAACCTGATCAAGCACGGGATCAATGTCAACGCCATTGCTCCAGGCGTCGTCGACGGCGAGCACTGGGATCACGTCGATTCCCTGTTTGCTCAGTACGAAGGCCTGCCAAGAGGCGAAAAGAAGCGTCTTGTCGGAGAAGGCGTCCCGCTCGGTCGAATGGGGAAGCCGGAGGACCTGGTCGGTTGCGCCATTTTCCTGGCCAGCTCGGACAGCGACTATGTCGTGTCGCAGACCTTCAATGTCGATGGCGGGCAATGGATGAGTTGAGGCAGACGGGACGTCGCTCAACAAGCGGCCATACCGAGGCTAGGCTGTTTTCGAATGCCGTTACCGATATGCTGCCTCGAGTGAAAAGCGGGAAATCCGGCCGCAATGGCTAGAAACGACAATAAGGTCAAGGCTGAACGAAGGGAGAGAGAATCTCGACCTCGGTTTGAGCAAGTCCTGACCGCAGAGAATGAGACGTTCCTCTGGAGGATCGACGATTACCCGTGGGCACGATCTGTGTGGAATTTCCACCCGGAGTGCGAGATTCACCTCATCCGCAAGTCAAACCGGTACGGTCTTCATCGGTGACTACATTGGCGAATTCTCGCCGGGCCATTTGACGATCGTAGGCGGCGGCCTTCCCCACAATTGGGTCACTCACGTTCGCGCCAGCGGGACGGTCACCGGCAGAGATCTCGTCGTTCAGTTTGATCCAGAAAAGCTCAAGAAGGCGAGCATCCACCTGCCCGAGATGGCAGCTTTGGATAAATTTCTTGAACTGGCGCGCCGCGGAATCTTATTTTCCGGAGATACGGCTCGCATCGGCGCAGATGCACTTGAGACGATGGGAGACGCGCGAGGGTTCGATCGATTGAACCAATTCCTGCAGCTCCTCCAACTATTGGCGACCTCCGACACCTATAAGGTTCTTTCGTCTGCCGATTTCTTGCCGGACCTGAATTCTTCGGCTCTCGACATCATGCAGCGTTGTAGCAGTTACATTTGTGACCATATGGCCTCCGACTTGTCGCTTCCCGATGTGGCTAAAGTGGCCGGCATGACCGAAAGTACGTTCAGCCGCTTCTTTCAGAAAAACGCGGGCCGCAGCTTCTCAGATTATTTGACCGAGTTGCGTCTCGGTCGCGCTTGCCGGCTTCTGGCTGAAACACAACAGCCTGTCTCAGCTATTTGTTACGACGTAGGCTATTCCAACCTGTCCAACTTCAACAGGAACTTCTTGAAGCGACGGGCAATGACGCCGTCGCGATATAGAGATTTAGCTCTTCGCAAATGTCGGCCTAGTGATCGTCCGCGCCCGAAGGAAGCTACATGATCATTTTTCGCGACATGGTCCGTCGAGCTATTCTCCTGATGAGCGACATCGAGGTGCTATCCATGTAGATTGGCCGGACAATTGAGGGCGAGGTGACGCTTATGCCGGAAGAGCAGCAGTCAATTCGCGTCACTCGCGATGGCGAAGAGCTTCCACCAGGGCCACAAACGCTGGCGATGACTGGCGCCGGCTTGGGTAGTACAAATGGTATCCTTCCCAGTAGGGAGACCACTTCTCAAGCACACGCGCGAGACGTCCCTTCGCGATATGCGGAAGGGCGATTTCCTCGGGAACATAGGCGAGCCCAAGGCCATCGATGGCTGCCTCGAGGACGTGAAAGATGTTGTTGAACACGAGCTGCCCATCCACGCGAACCTTGATCTCTCGGCCGTTCTGTTCGAACTCCCACGCCCATAGACCGCCGGAGGTTGGGAAACGTTGGTTGATGCAGACGTGCCGAACGAGATCCTGCGGTCTGGACGGCTCCGCATGATCTTTGAAGTAAGACTTCGAACCGACGACGGCGAAGCGAAAATCGGGGCCGATCCGCGCCGAAATCATATCCTTGGCCAGCTGCTCTCCCATCCGAACGCCGGCATCGTAGCGCTCGGTCACGATGTCGGAGAGGCCGTTGTCGAGCATGAGATCGACCTTGATGTCGGGGTATTTGGGAAGGAATTTTCGGAGCTTGGGCCAGAGGACGTTGTTGATCGCATAGTCAGCAGCCGTAATCCGAATGGTCCCGGCGGGCTTGTCCCGCAGGTCGCTCAGCGCATCGACTTGGGCCTCGATCTCATCGAAATGGGGAGCGATGTTGTCCAGCAGGCGTTCGCCGGCCTCAGTCGGCGAAACGGCGCGTGTCGTGCGCATAAGCAGCCGGATACCAAGGCGAGCTTCGAGCTGTCGGATTGTGTGACTCAGCGCAGATTGGGATATGCCCATCTTCGCTGCTGCCCTGGTGAAACTGCGTTCGCGAGCGACTGCGACGAACGCGATCAAGTCATTGACATTCTCTCGCGGCACTCATGAGTCCTTCTCATAGCAGGGAGGGGATTATAGCGCCCATTCGAGGCGACGCTATGGAAAGACCAAGGGCGAAGGATTAAGTCGGGCAATGCGGTCAGTCGCCGGTTGGATCCTTTGGAGCGCTACATCGTCTAGGACCGGGCCTATGGAGGAGCCAGAGGGCGACGTGACCGACAGAAGCACGGTCGCCGCGCTGACGAGCAACACCGGCCGATAGGCCCAAGCCTCCTGCAATTAGAGCGGTTCATCGATTGATTGAATCGGGAGGGATTGAACGAAGCCGCTGCCGCGGCGTAAGGGGCAAGGTGGCGTAGATCGCCTCCTGGCTGAGAGGATGTGGGTGTTGGAGCCCACCCCCTCAGACAGGAGTATCGAGATGGCCGATTTGAGCCCTCTTCGCCGCCGCATGATCGAAGACATGACCGTCCGCAATCTGTCGCCGGCGACGCAACGATCCTACATCAGCGCGGTTTCGAAGTTCAGCCGCTATTTTGGCCGATCGCCTGACCGGTTGGAACTGGAAGACGTCCGCGCCTTCCAGGTGCATCTGGTCTCGACCGGCATCTCATGGCCGGCGCTGAACCAGATCGTCTGTGCGCTACGGTTTTTCTACGGCGTCACGCTCGGCGAGGCGCTCATCCCGGAGCGCATTCCCTATGCGCGAGAACCGCGCAAGCTGCCGGTCGTGCTCAGCGCCGACGAAGTGGTTCAGTTCCTCGAGGCCGTGTCCAGCCTGAAGAGCCGCGCCGCGCTCACCACGGCCTATGCGGCCGGACTCAGGGCCTCCGAAGTCGCGGGACTGCGGATCGAAGACATCGACAGCGCCCGCGGCGTCATCCAGGTGCGCCACGGCAAGGGCGCGAAGGATCGCAACGTGATGCTGTCGCCCCAGCTGCTGGGCATCCTGCGCACCTACTGGCGGCTCGCCCGGCCGCGGCTTTATCTGTTCCCTGGTCGTGACGAAGATCATCCGATCGATCAGACCGTGTTGCACGCCGCCTGTCGGTCGGCGGTGAAGGCTGCGGGCCTGACCAAGCGCGTCACGCTCCACACGCTGCGCCACAGCTTCGCGACGCATCTTCTCGAGAACGGAACCGATATCCGGATCATCCAGGTCTTGCTCGGGCACAACAATTTGTCGTCGACAGCGCGCTACACGCAGGTCGCCACCGATACGATCCGGGCGACGCAGAGCCCGCTCGATCGCCTGTCGCTGGAGGTGACGCCACCTCGATGATCCGCGGCGGGATGCGGGTGATGATCCGCCCCGACAGCCGCTCCAACAGGCCCGCCATCGAGATTGCCGATATTCTGCGCCGGCATGGCGACACCTATCGTCGGGTACATGCCGGTCATCTGGGGCGGGTCGAGCGGCGCGTGATGAGCGCGATCGTTGCGTGCCGGACCGAGGCGCTCGGCGGCCACATGGAGGCTTGCGACGACTGCGGCACGACACGCGTTGCCTATAATTCCTGCCGCAATCGGCACTGTCCGAAGTGTCAGGGGACAGCCCGAGCCGCGTGGCTCGCCGCGCGTCAAGCCGACCTGCTTCCGGTTCCCTATTTCCACGTTGTCTTTACACTTCCCGCACCGATCGCCGCGATCGCTTTCCAGAACAAGGCCGTCGTCTATGCCATCCTGTTCAAGGCTGCCGCCGAGGCGATGACGACGCTCGCCGCCAATCCACGCCGGCTCGGCGGTGCGATCGGCGGCGTCGCCGTCCTCCACACCTGGGGACAGGCGCTGATGCATCATCCCCACGTCCATTGCGTCGTTCCGGGTGGCGGCCTCTCGCCCGATGGCGCGCGCTGGATCGCTTGCCGACCGAACTTCTTCCTGGCCGTCAAACCGTTGTCCAGACTATTTCGCACACTTTTTCTCAAACGTCTGTCGACAGCCTTCAACTCCGGTGCCTTGCGTTTCTTCGGCGATCTCGGAGCTCTGGCCGAGCCGGCTGCCTTTGCGGCCCACCTCGACGCCATGCGACGCATCAACTGGGTTGTTTACGCCAAGCGGCCCTTCGGCGGGCCCGCACAGGTGTTGGCCTATCTCGGCCGCTACACCCATCGCGTCGCCATCGCCAACAGCCGGCTCGTCGCCCTCGACGAAGATCAAGTCGCCTTCTCATGGAAGGACTACCGCCAGAACAGCGCGACAAAGATCATGAAGCTCAAGCCCGACGAGTTCATCCGCCGCTTCCTTCTTCACACGCTGCCCGATGGCTTCCATCGCATCCGCCACTTCGGCTTCATGGCCAACGGCCATCGCGCTGCCAAACTCGCCCTTTGCCGCAAACTTCTCGATCGTGAGCGGACAGCGCCAAACGATGGCGAGCCGTCGCCTGTGGATTCGGACGCTCTGACGTCGGCCAGGGTTCCCGCCTGTCCTGATTGTGGTGGCGTCATGCGCATCATCGCGCGCTTTCGACACAGCTTCAGTCGTTCCAACCCTCGAACCCCACCATTCCGATGCGACACATCGTGAGCCAGTTCGTGCCCTGCACGACGATCATCATTCCCACCGTCTCGATCATCGCCGACGCTGTCGAAGTCGTGCGGCCACACCGCGCGACGACAACCATTCAATGCAGCGGCCCATCGATCGCGACCGCCTGCAAAACACTCCCGGTCTCAAATTGCCGCCGATGCGCAACCAGCACGTCTCCGCTTCAGATACACAGTCTGCCGATAGCTACTTGCGATCGCGAACAATCCCCATAGCCTCACCACCGTGCCCACCCTTCCGCGCCTTCGTTCAATCCGGCTTCAATGAGGTCGCGTCATAGGCGTCTGCCGTACGTTCGCGTCTGCGCGACCTCACAGAACCCTCCAGATTCCGTCGGGCGGCGGTTTGTGATTCAAGATGCTGGCTGGATCGGAGGCCAGCATCAGATGGTCCGACCTCTTTCGAATGATCTTCGTGAACGAGCC